>NZ_FPBW01000078.1:0-2880 GCF_900116795.1 Methylobacterium sp. UNCCL125
GTCGACACCGCGCGCCTCACAGGCAGCAGTCCCTTCGGCGCCATCCTCAAAACCATCGGCGCCTGAGCCCAGCCATCACAGGCCTGGGTAATTACTCCGTAGGATATATACGCGGATATTCACGTTGCGGCAAAAGCGAAATTCTAAAACGTCACATCGAAGAACTTACTGGCACACAGGTCGGAAAGGGGCTTCAGCGGCTCATCGAAGGCAACGGCCATTTGATCGTTTACCTCGAGCTTTCTGCCGGGGAAACACCGCTAGGTGTTGCGACCCGATGGTTGCGCCTCTTCGAGGATTTGCGTGTGAGCGCACGGGGCCGCAGGTATGAGCCGCCCCTACGTGAGCGTGACGCGATTCAGCGCGCTATAGATATTTCCAATGACAACAACGTCACGCTTGTCGCGCTCGACGAGTACCAGAATTTGTTCAGAAGTGGATCTTCTGCGGCAGTCGATGCAGCCAGAAGTATGCTCATAACCATGCAGAATGCAGCAACGTTTCCGATCGCAATCACCGGTTCTCCGCTCCTAGAGGAATTGTTCTCGCGACATGAGGCAGTTAAGGAACGTGCGGGTCCAAGAGTACTCTTAAAGCCGCTGCCGTTCCGTGCGCGGAAAGAACAAATTGCGTTCGCTAGTGTAATTAAAAAATTTGAAGACAAGCTACCGTTCTTGCAGAAGCCGGGATTGTCGACGAAGGATTGGTTACAGTCGACATTTTTTGCAACGCGCGGCCGTCTTGGGCGGCTCACCCTGCTCACTCGCGCTGCGACTGATTTGGCATTCGCCGATTGCGCTGAGGGAACGATGCCTTCGACGTTGTCTATCAAGCATTTAAATCAAGCTTTCGATCTACTTCATGGCGACGATCCTACAATGAATGGCGTAAATCCTTGGGTCAAAGATTTCCAACTTCCCAATATTCCGCTGTCGGTCGAGGACGCAATGCGCATCAATTTGGACGATAGGAAGCGACGCAAAGGAAGGACGCTTTACGATGAGTGACGTGCCTCCTTCAGCGGCGCGGCTGCGTCGAACCGTACAAGCACAACCTGGGGAGGACCTAAGAAGTGTAGTCGTGCGCTACGCTCGGATAAAACGTATATCGGTCGAGATGCTTCTGCGTTTTGGCCTGCAGGTAGACGCGAATAGCTTAGCTTCTGTCCCGCTTCGCAGATACCAACTCGAGACGTTTGCGGACCTTGCGGGTCTCGAGCTGCAAAAGCTTGCAAATGATGCATTTGCCGAAGGTAAGAACGGCTTTGAGCTTTTCGGTCAGGACGCTGGCTTGGACGTCATCGAGCCACATCGGCGGCGAGTGGCACCCGGCATGCTCAAATCGGATGGTATTCCCTGGATCAGGGCGCACTGGCAAGTCGCCTGCCTTCCATGCGATCCGGACACTGGGGAATGTTTTGTTCAAATCTGTCCTACATGTCAGAAGTCGCTTTCTTGGGTAGGAATCGAGAGTGTCTATCTGTGTCAAAACTGCGCTATCGATTTGCGTATGGTCGCGCCCCGGTACGCCTCAGAGAGGAAACAGGAGTTGGCCAAGCTAATGGTCGGCGTGCTGCGTCGCGACGCGAACGCCCTCACGCAGTTGCCGGCCATAATTGCGCATTCAACTGCCCGCGAGCAACTCGCCTTCTTCTCGGTTCTCGCCAGTCTATCCTTCATTGTCGCAGGCCGTATCTTGCCACATGGGGCATTTGCAACTTTCCGCGGCCTTGAGCTTGCGCTCGAATATCCCTCTTGTCTCGATGGCATAATCGCAGATATAGTCCGGTCTCATGAAGAATGTAGCATTAAATTGGGCTGGTTTGCGGCGTTCATGGAAGTACGTTGTCGAGTAAAATTGCTCCCTTCCGGAAAGCTTAAGCGATCGATGGAGAGGCGTATCTTTAGAATTATGGGAATTGACGAGAAAAACTACATGGTTGTTCGCAGGGTCAGGCCTGATTTTTCTTCGGAATCTTGGCGATCAATTTCCTTTAAATACCAGAGTTTCCTGAGAGGCGTCCCAGCCAATCGTGAACCGGAATCATTGCCCGTGGGCGTAATCGATATGCCGGGCCCATTTCAGTCTTGATTTTTTCAACAATTTCGAGTTCTGCGACTCTCCTGAGGCAGGACTCGGCTTCGTCTTTTCCTAATATCTCTCGTTCGATGTCGCGCATCGTCTTGTAATCATCCGAGATGAATTCCAGCAGGAGTCTCACTCCTGGGTGGTACAATGCCTTGAAAAACAGATCTTCCCGCGCAAGTTGAGAGATCATGTTGCATTGTGGACGGCCGGATGCGTCGTCGAAAATATTAAGCTTGCTCGTATTTTGATTTGAGGGTTCCGCGCGAGTGCTACGGCGGGGCGGCTGCGCGGGTGATGCCCTTTCCATGTCCCACTCCCTCGAAATCAGTCTCTCAACTGCTGCAACATCAGGTGCGGAGTCGTGATGTGAACAGGCTCGCCGCGCCGAATCCATATGTCCGAAATCTGGCTAGAGCGTGCGTAGCTACAGCTGTTTAACCGTTCTGCGCTCGGTGTCTATCGGTCGGTTCAATAAAGCTGGCTTTCACCCTGTCAATGAGGAGCTATCGTGCGGTCGATCCAGTGTCAGAATATTTGTTCGAACTGCTTTTTGGTGTCAATTCGCCGGCATTCGGTGACAGAATAAGAGTGTCGTCGGCGGTGAGATCGCTTGAGAGCTCAGATTATTTCGGTGCCAATTTATTCCGAGCCCGACACGGGCTTCGCACAGGCCGCCATCGTCGGCCGGTTCGAGGCCGGACTGTCCGCCGTCAGCACCCCTGAGACAGATTGAGGCTCTTCACGAACAGAGGATGGCTGGTTCATCGTAGCCCCCAGGAGCGAAGATGAAAC
>NZ_FPBW01000076.1:0-7418 GCF_900116795.1 Methylobacterium sp. UNCCL125
CAGGCCGACCACCGCGGTCAGGCCCTCGCCCTGGCTGTGCACGAGGCTGTTCTTCGTGCCGATCAGCGACACCCGGCCCCGCACGGCGTTGCCTTCCGCGTCGTGGTCCAGCACCTGCCAGACCGCGTCCCAGGTGCCGACATCCGACCACGAGAACGACACCGGCAGCACCCCGGCCCGGGCGGTCCGCTCCATCACCGCGTAGTCGATCGAGATCTTGGGCGCCTGGGCGAAGGCCGCCGCATCGAGGCGCACGAAGTCGAGGTCGGTCACCGCCGCCTCCAGCGCCGCGCGCGCGGCCGCCAGCACCTCGGGGACGAATGCCTCCAACTCGGCCAGCATCAGGTCGGCGCGGAACAGGAAGTAGCCCGAGTTCCACAGGGCGCCGTCCGTGATCAGCGCCTCGGCGCCGGCCCGGTCGGGCTTCTCGACGAAGCGGGCGACGCGGGCGGCGCCCGGCGCCTCGGCGATCGGCTCGCCCCGGCGGATGTAGCCGTAATCGGTGGCGGGCCGGTCCGGCTCGATGCCGAGCGTCATGGTGTAGCCGGCCCGCGCGCCGGCGGCCGCGCGCCGCACCGCGTCGACGAAGGCCACCGTGTCGGGCACGACGTGGTCGGCGGCCAGGATCAGCACCACGGCCTGCGGGTCGGCGGCGGCGGCATGCAGCGCGGCCACCGCCACGGCGGCGGCCGAGTCGCGGCCCTGCGGCTCCAGCAGGATGTCGGCGGCAAGGCCCAGCTGGTCGCGCTGCTCGGCGACGATGAAGCGGGCCTCGGCCGAGGCGATCACGGTCGCCTTTGCGAACACGGACGTGTCCGACACCCGCGCCAGCGTCGCCTGGAAGGTCGAGCGCTCCGCGTCCACCAGCCGGGCGAACTGCTTGGGCATGCTCTCCCGCGACGCCGGCCACAGCCGCGTCCCCGTCCCGCCGCACAGGATCACGGGTAAAACCCTTTCGCTCCAATCTTGCACTTGCCTCTCCGCACTTTCTATCACGATTCAGCGACGGCAACCCGCATCCTGGCATCGTCCAAGATCCGGGCCAGGGACACCATTAGATCGATCTCAGGTGCCCAGCCCGTCGCTTGCTGCAGGTGGTGGGAGTCGCCGAACGCCAGAGGCACGTCTGATGCGCGTGTCCTTGCAGGATCCAGGCGAACCTCGAAGGCGACACGGGACAACTCCCGAAGCGCCATCAGTACGCTCTCGATGCTTCGCGGCTTGCCGGAGCAAATGTTAAATGTCTGCGGGCGATCAAATTTCTCCGCGCATTGGAGAACCTTAATGTAAGCCGCCACCACGTCTGAGACGTCGAGGAAGTCGCGCTGTGCGCACAGGTTACCAACCTCCACAAAAGGCGGGCGCCGCCCGGCTTCGATCAGGGCGATTTGATGCGCGAAGGAAGCAATCGCAAAGGCCAGACCCTGTCCGGGACCGATGTGATTGAATGGCCGCAGCACGATCGGCTTTATGCAGGTCCCTTCGGCTGATTTGAGCAACAGCTGCTCGCCCAGCAACTTGGAATGAGCATAGGCGTTCATTGGTTGCGGCGCTGTTTGCTCCGTTGCGGGACACTGGCTGATGAAAGCACGTCCGTATACCTCGCTCGAGCTAACGAAGGCGAAGGTACAGGGCTCTCCTACCCGTTCGATTGCATCAACTAAGTTATACAGGGCCCCAAAATTTATACGCCAAGTCTCGAACTTCGATCTGTCTGCGCGAACGATTGACGATTCGGCAGCGAGATGAAGTATCATGGTCGGGCGAAAGGTGCCGATCCGCCGCGCTACTGCAGCCGGATCGACTAGTTCGAGAGGCTCATAGACAACCCCATCTGGTGCTTTCCAGGAGACTCGGCGCCCCACGCCCAGGATCTCGGCCGAGACGAAAGCGTCACGGAACGCCCGGAGAACGTGGCTGCCCACGAAACCCGATGCGCCGGTGATAAGGATCCGGTTGCGCACGCGGGTTTAGGAGTGGCGGCGGATATCGGCGTCGACCATCTCGGTGATCAGCGCTTCCAGGCTCGTCTGCGCCTCCCAGCCGAAGGCTGCCTTGGCCTTGGCAGGGTTGCCCAGGAGCACCTCCACCTCCGCCGGCCGGAACAGGGCGGGGTCGATGACGAGGTGATCGTCGATATCCAGACCCACGTGCTTGAACGCGATGGCGCACATGTCGCGCACCGTCGTGGTCCGGCCGGTGGCGATCACGTAGTCGTCCGGGCGGTCCTGCTGCAGCATCAGCCACATCGCCTGCACGTAATCCCGGGCATGGCCCCAATCGCGCTTGGCGTCGATGTTGCCGAGCCGCAGCTCCTTCTGCTTGCCGAGCTTGATCCGCGCCACCGCGTCCGTAACCTTGCGGGTCACGAACTCGACCCCGCGCAGCGGGCTCTCGTGGTTGAACAGGATGCCGTTCGAGGCGTGCAGCCCGAAGCTCTCCCGGTAGTTGATGGTCATCCAGTGGGCGTAGAGCTTGGCCACACCGTAGGGCGAGCGCGGGTAGAACGGCGTCGACTCGCTCTGCTTGGCCTCCTGGATCAGGCCGAACATCTCCGAGGTCGAGGCCTGGTAGTAGCGCGCCTGCGGCGCCACCGAGCGCAGGCATTCCAGCATGTGCGCGGCGCCGAGGCCGGTCACCTGCCCGGTGAGAAGCGGCTGCTGCCACGACGAGGTCACGAAGGACTGGGCGGCGAGGTTGTAGATCTCGTCGGGCTTGGAAGCCTGGACGATGCGCATCAGCGCCGAGAGGTCCAACAGGTTGCCGTCGACCAGCTCGACATCGTCGAGGATGCCGAGCCACTTCAACCGGTGGTCGAACACGCCGGCATGACTGGAACGGCGCACGATGCCGGTGACCGCGTAACCCTTCTCCAGGAGCAGTTGCGCCAGATACGCGCCATCCTGGCCCGTCACACCCGTGATCAACGCTCGCTTGGCCGTCATGAACCCGTCCCGTCCTTGAGATGCCCGGCTGCTACGACCGACCCGGCACCCTCGTCAAGGCTACCGCACTTCTCAGGAATCCATCAGCTGTCGTTCTGAGACGTCTTTCCAGACGTCGATCAGGGCTCAGGGCATAGCCGCGAGCCGGCGCTCAACCTCGACGCCCGGCAGGCCGGCGGAGGAGGCCTCTTGAAATATTCTACAATAGCAGGCCCGATTTTGGTCAATTCTATTTCGATATCTTCTCATCATGAGGCTAAATTTATTAGCGATTAGCCGCAACAACCTGGGACATAGCCTACTGATAGTAGTTGTCGCGACGAAGGATACTTGGGGCGGATCATACCGTTCCGTGTGGCCGTCATGCCCCAGCCCCCTCGTCCGCCATGGCTGAAGCGGCGGCCTTCAGCCCCCACCGCACGAGGTCCTCGGCGTCCTGAGCCGATCTGGCCTCCGCGTAGCATCGCAGTTCCGGAGCGTTGCCCGAGGCGCGGAAGTGGATCGTCCGTCCGCCGTCCAGATCGATCCTGACGCCGTCCTGCTGATCGATGGCCTGTGGCGAACCGATCGGCCGGAGGAAATCGTTTCGGAAACCCGTCTCGCCGAGGCGCGCGAGAAAGGCGCCATTCCGCTCCGAGGGCGTGTTCGGAAGCCGGTCGCTCGCCATCTCGCCCGCATCGAGCGAGGCGACCAGATCGGCCAGCGACAGGCCAGCCGCGCGCGCCGACGCGAGCGACGCCAGGATGGGCAGCATCGCGTCGCGGGTCGGCAGGATACCTAGGATGTTCTCGCCGACGCGGACGTCCAACCCCAGCAGGAAGCCACCGTTGGCCTCGAAGCCGATCACAGCCCGGGCCCCGGCGCGTCGCGCCTGCTCCATGCCGGCGATGGCGAAGGGCGAGCCGACCTTGGTGCGGATGACCTGCCTGAAGCCGCCCGATCGCTCCAGGGCCGAGCAGGCCGTCACCGGCACCACAGCCGTATTGGCGCCCAGGTAGCGGGCCGTGATGAGCCCAAGCACGTCGCCCCGCACGATCTGCCCGGTGCCATCCGCCATCAGGGGCCGATCGGCGTCACCGTCGGTGGTCACCAGCGCGTCGTAGTCGCCGGACGCCATGACGCCGCGGATGAACGCGACGTCCTCGGGACGGTGCGCCTCGGTATCGATCGGCACGAAGGTGTCGGACCGGCCGATCGGCGTCGCGCTGGCGCCGAAGCCGGCAAGCAGGTCCGTCAGCAG
The DNA here is from genome assembly GCF_900116795.1 of Methylobacterium sp. UNCCL125. Lineage (NCBI taxonomy): Bacteria > Pseudomonadati > Pseudomonadota > Alphaproteobacteria > Hyphomicrobiales > Methylobacteriaceae > Methylobacterium > Methylobacterium sp. UNCCL125. The sequence continues at coordinate 4,186 of NZ_FPBW01000076.1, forward strand.
GTCACGCGCGACCGAGCTCTGCTGATAGACCGCGATGCGCAGCCCCTCCAGGATCCGGGGTGCGAAGGCCGCACGGTAGCGCTGGCGATAGCGCGCGATGGCATCGGGCTCCGGCACGGGCGGGACTGGGGACATCGTCGCGTCGGAGGCTTCGATGTCGCCCAGAGCGGCCAGGATGGCAGCCTCGTCGGCTTTGGTGATCTCACCGTCGGGCCGATAGAATTTCAGACCGTTGCGGTCCTCGGGGATGTGGCTGCCGGTGACCATGACCACGTAGGCGCCGCGCCGCATCGCTTCGAGGACGAGAGCCGGGGTGGGGAGGGCACCGCAATCGACCGCCGTGAAGCCGGTCGCCGCAGCAGCATGCGTCAATGTCAAGGCGAGGCCGAGGCTGCTCGCCCGCAGGTCCCGCCCGATCACAACTCCGCGCCCGCCGTTCCCGGCCGGAACCGACCGGAAGATGGCGCCCGCATAGGCGTAGCACGGGCTGCCCACGAGGTCCGTCGCGAGACCCCGCAACCCGCTCGTCCCGAATTTTAGACTGCTCACGGCATTCCTACCGATGCCGACGCTGCGACATGCGCGTGACCCATGCCCAAAATCGCGCGCCGTCACAACGCTCGGCATGCGAACACGACGCCGGACGCGAATGTGGAGTTGGAGTTGGACCGTTTTGGATACTGCTGGCGAATTCCTACGCGCCCGCGGGCTGAGCCATGAGGCGAGCGAATGCAGAGCGTCGGGTTCGGCCAGCGGGCGTGTCGCCGATCCAGGCGGCAAGGCGGCCGAGATTGATCGCTGTCGCCGTCAGCAGGTGCTGCAGATGCGTCCTGGCCAGACCGAGATAGCGACTGCGACGCAGGCCCATCGTCCGTACGCCGCGTGAGAGCGTGCCTTCGATGCCAGCGCGCCGTCGCCGGTCAGCTGCGAAGGCCGACGAGGTCTCTCGTGCCCGCGCCGCGACGAGCGCATCGTGTTCCTCACGCGAGCGCGGGGTCAGTAGACGGCACTGCGAGCGGGTGCAGCGAGGCTTCAGGCTGCAGGCTCGGCAGTGCTGTGCAGCGAACCGAATCCGTATGACCGTGCGACCGAGGTTGTAATTGGGATGCCAACTCCGGCTGTCATGTCCCGCCGGGCAGGTCGCGATCTTCCGATCCCAGTCGAGGTGGAAGGCTTCGATGGTGAAGGCGCCCTCGGTACGCGCTTGCCACTGGTTGTCCTTCGACACCGGTCCGGTCAGGACGACGTCGTGATCACGCGCGGCGGCCACGAGACCGTCGGCGTCGATATAGGCGGCGTCGACGAGATGGCGGGCCGGCAGCAAGTCCTTCGTCGCCAGCGCCGCGTGCAACGGGTCGAGCACCGCCCGATCCACGATCGGGGCCGGTGTCGTCGCGACGTGGACGATCAGCGGCGGCTGGGCGTCGTCGCAGGTCTCGGTCAGGTGGACCTTGTAGCCGATCCATGTGGTCGCGCGCTTCTTGGCGTAGTGCACGTCCGGATCGTAGGGCGATGCGACCATCACCAGGGCCGCTGGGATGCCCTCGGCCTCCGTCCGCCAGCGGATCCGCCCGTCTCCCTCCGAGCCTCCGGTCGGTGGTTCGGTGACGTGGAAGTTCTGCAGCCAGACGCGGCGAAGGACCACCATGGCGGGGACGTTGCGCAGTGAACCGCGCCGGGTTTTCCGGAGGCCGTTTGGTTTGGCTCAGGCGGCCAAGGCTTGGACCTCGGCTTGGGCATAATAGCGTGCCTCCGCCTCGGCGGGAGGGATGTGGCCGATCGGTTCGAGCAGCCGACGGTGATTAAACCAATCCACCCATTCGAGCGTGGCAAACTCGACCGCCTCGAACGAGCGCCACGGCCCGCGTCGATGGATGACCTCCGCCTTGAACAGGCCGATCACCGTCTCGGCGAGAGCGTTATCGTACGAGTCGCCAACACTGCCGACGGAGGGTTCGACGCCCGCCTCGGCCAAGCGCTCGGTGTAGCGGATGCTCACATATTGCGATCCGCGATCCGAGTGACAGACGAGGCCGCTGCCGGCGAAGGGGCGGCGCTCGTGCAGGGCCTGCTCCAAGGCATCGAGCACGAAGTCGGCCCGGGCCGAGCGCGACACACGCCAGCCCACGATCCGGCGGGCGAAGACGTCGATCACGAAGGCCGCATAGACGAAGCCGCCCCAGGTGGCGATGTAGGTGAAATCCGCCACCCATAGCCGGTTCGGGCATTCGGCCCTGAACTGCCGATTGACCCGGTCGAGCGGGCAGGCCGCCGCCGGATCGGGAACGGTGGTGCGAACCCTCCGCCCCCGGACGACGCCAGCCAAGCCCATCGTTCGCATCAGCCGGGCCACCCTGCAGCGCGCCACAACGATCCCTTCGCGGGCGAGCTGCCGCCAGACCGTGCGCACGCCGTAGACCCGGAAGTTCGCCTCGTACACGCGCCGGATCTCGACCATGAGTGCCGCGTCCCGCTTGGCTCGAGCCGGCAGCCTCCCGGGATCGGCTCGTCGCGCGGCATGGGCGTGGTACGTCGACGGGGCGATCGGCAGAACCTTGCAGATCGGCTCGACCCCGTAGAGCGCACGATGATCGTCGATGAAGGCGATCATGACCGGAACCGGCGGTCGAGCTCCGCCTGGGCAAAATACGCCGATGCCTTTCTCAGGATCTCGTTGGCCTGCCGGAGCTCGCGGTTCTCCCGCTCTAGCGCCTTGATCCGCTCGCGCTCATCCGTCGTCGGTCCGGCCCGCACGCCCCGGTCGCGCTCGGCCTGGCGGACCCACTTGCGCAGCGTCTCGCCAGAGCAACCGATTTTGGCCGCGATCGACTGGATCGCGGCCCAGTGCGAACCGTGCTCGCTCTCATGCTCCCGGGCCAGCCGGACTGCCCGCTCGCGAACCTCAGGGCAAAAGGGTGGGGTATGCTTCGTCATGGCTCCAGTCTCTTGTCTTATGAAGGAATGGCTCCTTGGCTGGGGCTGCATCGAAGGGTCGTTGCCCGTCATGCAGGGGAATGCGGGCCGAAATTCTCTTGGTCGACACAGGACCGCTCTTGAGTGTGGCCGCTCTCCAAAACCTTCACCGACTTGAACGGATACAGGGGCTTCGGGCCCGTATGACAAGACGAAGCGGCGAGGCGAAACATGCAGCAGACCATCGGGATCGACATAGCTAAGGATACCCTTGACGCCTACCGGTTGGGCGATGGGCATCGGCTAAATGTCGACAATAA
>NZ_FPBW01000009.1:0-240061 GCF_900116795.1 Methylobacterium sp. UNCCL125
CGGCCGAGTTCGCCACCCTCCGGCTGCGCCTCCTGAAGCTCGGAGCTCGCATCCGCGAGACCGCCAGCCGGGTTCGCCTCGCCTTCGCCGCCGCCTGCCCTGATGCTGACCTTCTGCGCCACCTCGCGACCGCGCTCGCCCCGGCGCCAGCCTGAACGACGGGGCAGCGACGCCCCGACGAACCCGTCCACATCCCTCCAGCGCTGACAAAACATTCCGGATCCACACGCGTCAGAACAGACGCGCGATCCCGCTCGCCATCAGCCTAAAAACCACCGCCGACAAAGCCCGATGAATAAGACGGGCTAGGATCTGGCCAAGGTTTGGGTTAGTTCGCTTGGGAGCGCACGACAGAGAATGCGTGCGAGACATCATACGTGTGAGCTGACTGGACGAGGGATGTCGAATTCCGAACCGCTGAGCGTGAAGCCCATCGTCGCCAGCTCCAGTCTCCGGACCTTGGCCTACGAGGCGCTCAAGACAGCCATCACCAACATGGACATCTACGGACGTCCGGACGAGGTCCGCCTCGACGAGCGGAAGCTGTCGCAGGATCTCGGCGTCAGCCGGACGCCGGTGCGCGAGGCCCTGACGGTTCTGGAGCAGGAAGGCTTCGTCCGGTCCGAGGCCCGGCGCGGTGTCTTCGTGATCAAGAAGAACAAGCGCGAGATCGTCAGCATGATCCACGCCTGGACGGCGCTGGAAAGCATGGCGGCTCGCCTCGCCTGCACCCGCGCCACCGATGCCCAGCTTCGCGCCCTGCGCGAGTCCTTCCCGGAATTCTTCGAGGGACAGCCCTCAGAGCACATCGATGAGTACTCGGACGCGAACATCCGCTTCCATCAACGCATCATCGCTCTGGGACACTGCGATGCGATTGCCGATCTGACCAGTAATCTTCTGATGCATGTGCGGGGCATCCGCAGCACGGCGCTCCGGCAGGGCGACCGGGCCGAGCGTTCGATCCGGGAGCACGTCGCCATCATATCGGCTCTGGAAGCGCGAGATGCCGACCTGGCCGAACGTCTCGTGCGCGAGCATGGCCTCGGGCTGGCTCAGCACGTCGACACCTACGGCGACTACCTGGACTGATCGGCGTCGAGACCGTCCCACAGGGTCCGTTTCGACCGACAAAGCCTCGCCGACCGCTTTGCCGACCGCATCGGGAATCGTCGGCGAGGGCCGCACGGTCGTGCGCTTCGGCTGCGACAGCACCGACCGACCCGGTGGTCTGAACCCCGACCGAGTGCTGGTTACAAATTAAATCGCGCACAAGCGTTGCCGCACTGCAAAAATTTTGAAAGGCGCGAAGTCTCTGTGCGCCACTCTCAACTGCGAGCGTGGCGCATGCGATGTGCGGCTTCTGTGCGCAATGCGGTCGCATCTCCGCCTTCCATGCATAGGCGGCATGAACGGTATTCGTTATCTGGCATACCAGTTTGCGGGGCGGCATGACATCTCTCGCACCGCAACATATCGCGGTGCCCGGCCGCCCTGGAGAGTCCGATGATCGCCAGCTTCCTCGCCATCTTTGTCGCTTTCGCCGTTTGCCAGGCGCTGCTGACCGTGAAGTTCGCCGACTTTCTGAGCTCCGAGCGCACGTCCGGTCGTTCGACTGTCGCACCGACCGGCGACGTCGCCTCCGCCAAGCTGGCCTGACGGGATCCGTCGATGTTTCGGTGAGGGCGCCGAGCACGGTTAACGCTTTCCTCAAAACTTGCGCGTAGGGTAAATGGATCGTTGACCCTGCGGGCGAGGAGCGACCGCGTTGGCCCTCGGCGCCGCATCGCGATTCTCGGACGGCCCCTACGTCCTTCTGATTTCGGATCGCCCATCCGAGCAGAGAGCCCTTGAGCGCGCGATCGCGCTGGTGATGGATTGCCGGGCGCTCTCGCCGGGCGCGCCGATCCCGGCCGAGCGGCCCCACCTCGTGGTTCTGGATCTTCCACCGGTCCAAGCTGCATCGTTGCGGACCACTCTCGACCGGTACAGGCCGTCACTCCCGCTCTTGGTTCTCGTACGCGGCGAGCCCATGGCGGGGGCGTCCAACCTCCGCCAGCTCCCCGCCGCGGCACCGCGCCAGATCGTCCTGGCGAATGTCTTCGCCATGATCGAGGAGGCGACGCGGTCGGCCGAGGCGCGTCGGCGACAGCTCGCGGAGCGCGTCACGGGTGCCACCGCAATCGTCGCGGACCTGTTCGACAGCGCCGCCCTCGGCGCCCGACTCCGGCGTGCCGACGTGGAGCGGGGAACCGAGCTGGTCCTCGCTGCCGTTTCTGAGGTCGGCATCGGGGCGTGGCTCGCCGAAGTCTGGCGCCACGAGATCGGCGTCTATCAGCACACGCTCGGCGTCGCCGGACACGCCGCGACCTTCGGGGCGCAGATCGGCCTCAATCGGACCGACCTCGCGCGACTGGTTCGATCTGCGCTGCTGCACGACATCGGCAAGTCGCGCATTCCGGTCGAGATCCTCAACAAGCCGGGGCCGCTCAATCCTGAGGAGATGCGGCTCATGCAGCGCCATCCCGATATCGGCGCCGACCTTCTGGTCGCTCAGGGTGAGTTCGAGGCGGCAATCATCGATGTGGTCCGGCATCACCACGAGCGCCTGGACGGCAAAGGTTACCCCGACGGCCTGGCCGGCTCGGCCATCTCGGACCTCGTGCGCATCGTGACGATCTGCGACGTGTTTTCGGCCCTGACCGAGCGGCGCACGTATCGGCAATCGGCGACCCCCGCCGACGCCCTGGCGACGATGGTCGGCGGCACCGGTCATCTGGATTTGGATCTCCTCCGCGCCTTCGCACCCTCGATGCTGGCCGGCATGTCCCTGGCGGCGTGATCACGCCGGGTACGTGGCGCGCGTGCCACGCGCGAGTGCGGCATCGTGCGGGCGCGCCGCGTGCCGCGCTTTCGCCGCAACCGCCCTGGAGGGAGGCGGGTGTCTGTCACCGATCGCCGTCCGGACCGTGCCGAAATTCAAGTTCGCCCTCGCCGCCGCCCTTCTGATGAGCCTCACCGCATGCGGCGGCGTCTCCGTCATGCCGGATGCGTCCGTTGAGAATGCGACGCATACTGCCGTGCTCGACGAGGTCGCGGCCGCGGCCGCGATTTCGGCCTACCGGGTTCAGAACGGCCTGAGCCCCGTCGTGGTCGATCCGGTTCTCGTGAAGGCGGCGGCCTTCCAGGCCGGCAACAACGCGCGCCACGGCCAGCTCAGCCACGAGATCGGCGGCAGCTTCACGTCGCGCATGGCCTCCGTCGGTCTGGCGAAAGCCTGGGCGGCGGAGAATCTCAGTGCCGGCTCCGAGACCCTCGAGCAGGTGCTCGCCCGCTGGAAGGCGAGCCCCGAGCACAACAAGAATATGCTGCTGCCGCAGATCCGCAGGATCGGGATCGCCCGCGTGGATGCGCCGACCACGCGCTACAAGCGGTTCTGGGCCCTTGTCATGGCAGGAACCTGACGCCGCGGCTCTCAGGGGTCCGCCGGCGCCAGATCGACGATCCGGAGCTGGGCCCGCTCGGCCCCGCGCCAGCGGTCGCAGGACAGCGTTCCGGCCACGTGCAGTTCCCGACCGATCCCGTTCAGCAGCGCGAGGCCGAGGGGGCGCTCGGCGGCACGGAAGCAGATGGCGCCCACCGCCTGTCCGTCGCGGCTGCGCAGGCGAGCCCTGACATGGCTCGACCCGACCACGCCGGCATCGACCAGGCGATGGCGCCCGAGGGCGAAGATCGGCTCCGGCGCGCCCTGTCCGAACGGTCCGGCCTGCTGGAGCAGCCGGACCGTTTCCGCCGTGGCGCCCCCGGCGCTGAGTCCGCCGTCGATCAGCAGGGCGTCGGCCGCCCGCGCCACGGTCACGCTCGCCCCCAGCAGCATGACGAGATGCGCCTCGAAGCGGGGGATGTCGTCGGTCCGCACGGTGACGCCGGCCGCCATGGCGTGTCCGCCCCCCTTGAGGGCGATCCCGGCCTCGACGCAGGCGCGCACCGCAAGCCCGAGATCTGACCCCGGGATCGAGCGACCCGAGCCGGTGGCGCTGCCGTCGGGTCGGATCGCGAAGGCGAAGGCCGGGCGGTTGAACCGTTCCTTCAGGCGCGACGCGATGAGTCCGACGATGCCGGGATGCCACTCAGGACTGGCCGTGACCAGCACGGTGCGGGTCGGGTCGAGCGTCAGGGCACGGTCCATCTCGGCCTCGGCCTCGGAGACGGCCTGCGCCTCGATCGCCTGACGCTCGCGATTGAGGCGATCGAGGTCGGCGGCGATCCGGGCCGCTTCGTTCGGGTCCGCCGTCGTCAGAAGCCGGGCACCGAGGGCCGAATCGCCGATGCGGCCACCGGCATTGATGCGCGGCCCGAGGACGAAGCCGAGATGCCACGATTCCGGCGGCTCGCTCAGCGAGGCCGCGTCCAGCAGGGCCGCCAGGCCGATGCGGCCGCGATGGCGCATCACCGTCAGGCCCTGCGTCACGAAGGCCCGGTTGAGACCGGTGAGGGGCACGACGTCGGCCACGGTCGCCAGCGCTACGAGGTCGAGGGCATCGGTGAGCTGCGGTTCGGGACGGTCCGGCCCGAAGAAGCCCTCCAGCCGCAGGGCACGGTTCAGTGCCACCAGGGTGAGGAACACGATCCCGGCGGCACAGAGATGGCCGAGGCCCGACAGGTCGTCGAGGCGGTTGGGATTGACCACGGCGCGGGCCGGCGGCAGCACCTCGGAGGCCGCATGATGGTCGAGGACGATCACGTCGAGGCCCGATTTCTCGGCTTCTTCCAGAGGCGCGTGGCCGCTCGTGCCGCAATCGACGCAGACCAGAAGCGTCGCGCCGTCCGCCGCCAATGCGGTGATCGCAGCGATGTTGGGGCCGTAGCCCTCGGTGATCCGATCGGGGATGTGGATCGGAGCCCTCAGGCCCACACCGCGCAGGTAGCCGGCGAGCAGGGCCGCGCTCGCGGCGCCGTCCACGTCGTAGTCGCCGAAGACCGCCACCGTCTCGCCGCGGCGCACGGCCCGGACGAGCCGGCGGACGGCGGCGTCCATATCGAGCAGCGTATTCGGGTCCGGCATCAGGTCGCGCAGACGCGGCGCAAGGTGGCGCGGCGCGGCCTCCGGACCGATCCCGCGCCCTGCCAGCACACGGGCGAGCAATTCCGGCAGGCCGTGGGCCTGAACCATCTTGGCGATGTGATTCTGGACTGCCGCGCCGCCACAGCGCTCCTGCCAGCGCCGGCCGGTGATGGAGGCGGCGACCCCCAGGAAGGGCGGCGGATCGACGGAGAGCGGGGCGGATGACACGGATGCCACCCTACACCGGGTGGGCCGCGGAATCTTGCGCACCGCCGCAACAGCGTCGGCGAACGCGCGCCGTCGCAACGAAAAAGGGCGGGCATCGCTGCCCGCCCCGGAAATCCGCCCGAGACCCGGGCCTCAGAGCGACTTCAGGATGCTGTCGACGACCTTCTTGGCATCGCCGAACAGCATCATGGTGTTGTCCCGGAAGAACACCTCGTTCTCGACGCCCGCATAGCCGGAACCCATGCCGCGCTTGATGAACAGCACGGTCTTGGCCTTCTCCACATCGAGGATCGGCATTCCGTAGATCGGCGAAGCCTTGTCGGTCTTGGCCGCCGGATTGGTGACGTCGTTGGCGCCGATCACGAAGGCGACGTCCGCCTGCGGGAACTCGCCGTTGATGTCCTCCAGCTCGAAGACCTCGTCGTAGGGCACGTTCGCCTCGGCGAGCAGCACGTTCATGTGGCCCGGCATGCGCCCCGCCACCGGGTGGATGGCGTACTTCACGTCGACGCCCTCCTTCTTGAGCATGTCGGCCATCTCGCGGAGCGAGTGCTGCGCCTGGGCGACCGCCATGCCGTAACCCGGGACGATGATGACCCGCTCGGCATTCTTCATGATGTAGGCGGCGTCGTCGGCGGAGCCCTGCTTCACGGGGCGCGTCTCGACCTGGCCCGTGCCGGCCGCCGCGGTGTCGCCGCCGAAGCCGCCCAGGATGACCGAGATGAACGACCGGTTCATCGCATGGCACATGATGTAGGACAGGATCGCACCCGAGGAGCCCACCAGCGAGCCGGTGATGATCAGCGCGAGGTTGCCCAGGGTGAAGCCGATGCCGGCTGCCGCCCAGCCCGAGTAGGAGTTCAGCATCGACACGACCACCGGCATGTCGGCGCCGCCGATCGGGATGATGATCAGGCCGCCGAGCACCAGCGCGGCGATGACGATCAGCCAGAAGATCGCCTTGGACTCGGTGCCGATGAACAGGGCGATGAGCAGGACGAGGCCGGCGGCCAGCAGCGCGTTGATGAGGTGACGCTGGGGCAGCATGATCGGCTTGCCGGACATGCGTCCGTCGAGCTTGGCGAAGGCGATCACCGAGCCGGTGAACGTGATGGCGCCGATGGCGACGCCCAGGCCCATCTCGAACAGCGACTGCTTGTGGAAGTGGCCGTTCTCGATGATGCCGAAGGCCTGCGGCGCGTAGAGCGCTCCGGCCGCCACGAAGACCGCGGCGAGACCGACCAGCGAGTGGAAGGCGGCCACGAGCTGCGGCATCGCGGTCATCGGCACGCGCTTGGCGATCACCGCGCCGGCGCCGCCGCCGATGCCGAGGCCGAGGAGCACGAGGATCCAGGCGCCGAACCCGGCCGGCGGGTGGCCGACCAGCGTGGTGAGGATCGCGAGACCCATGCCGACCATGCCGTACAGGTTGCCCTGCCGGGAGGTGGTGGGGTGCGAGAGCCCCCGCAGCGCCATGATGAACAGGACGCCGGCGACGATATAGAGAAGGGAGGAGACGTTCTCAGACACCGGCTCAGCCCTTCTTCTTGTACATGCCGAGCATGCGCTGCGTGACGAGGAAGCCCCCGAAGATGTTCACGCTGGCGAGCACGATGCCGATGAAGCCGAAGAACCGGGCCAGTCCGGTGCCTTTTTCGATCAGGGGAACGCCGACCGCCAGGATCGCGCCGACGATGATCACCGACGAGATCGCGTTGGTGACCGACATGAGCGGCGTGTGGAGCGCCGGCGTCACCGACCAGACCACGTAGTAGCCGACGAAGATCGCCAGCACGAAGATCGCGAGCCGGAACACCGTGGGATCCACGGCGCCGCCGGTCGCGGCACTGAGCCCGTGGCCCATGCCGTCGGCGATGGCCTGTGCCTGGTCGGCGGCGTTGCGGGCCACCGCGGCCGCCGCGCGCGCGGCGTCAGCCAGCACGCGGGCCTGATCGGCCGCCTGATCGGGAGGGACGATGACGGTTGCCATTCTGCTACTCCTCTCGGCCGGGCTTCACTGTGCGCCGGCCGGAGCGGCCGTGCCGGTCTCCGGCTTGGCGAGCCCCACGGACGCGGCTTCCGAGGTCGCTCCCTCGGTCTTGGGCTGGAAGGATGCGTGGACGACCGAACCGCCGCGGGTGAGGTTCGTGGCCTTGACCAGCTCGTCGTCCCAGTTGATGGCGAGCGCTTTCGAGTCCTTGTCGATCAGGGTCTCGACGAAGGCGTAGAGATTGCGCGCATAGAGGCTTGAGGCTGTCGCGGCGAGGCGCCCCGGAACGTTGACGTGGCCGACGATCTTCACACCGCGGTCGTTGGTGACGACCTCACCGGCCTTGGCGCCGGCGACGTTGCCGCCACGCTCCACCGCGAGATCCACTAGGACCGAACCCGGCTTCATCGAGGCCACCATCTCCTCGGACACCAGCTTGGGAGCCGGACGTCCGGGGATCAGCGCCGTGGTGATGACGATGTCCTGCTTGGCGATGTGGCCCTTGACGAGCTCCGCCTGCTTCTTCTGGTATTCGGCCGACATCTCCTTGGCGTAGCCGCCTGCGGTCTCGGCCTGCTTGAACTCGTCGTCCTCGACGGCCACGAACTTGGCGCCGAGTGATTCGACCTGCTCCTTGGTGGCGGGTCGGACGTCGGTGGCCGTGACCACCGCGCCGAGGCGGCGGGCGGTCGCGATGGCCTGGAGACCGGCCACGCCGACGCCCATCACAAAGACGCGGGCGGCCGGCACCGTGCCTGCGGCGGTCATCATCATGGGCATCGCCCGCCCGTACTCGGCGGCACCATCGACGACCGCGCGGTAGCCGGCGAGGTTCGCCTGCGAGGACAGCACGTCCATCACCTGGGCCCGGGTGATGCGGGGCATCAGCTCCATGGCGAAACCGTCGACGCCGGCCTCGGCCATCGCCTTCAGGGCCGCCTCGTTGCCGTAGGGGTCCATGATCGCGATCACGGTGGCGCCGCGCTTCAGCTGCGGCAGCTCCTCGGCGCTCGGTCGGCGGACCTTGAGCACGAGATCGGCGTCACCGGCGGCGTCGGCCGCGCTGCCAGCGATGCTGGCGCCGGCCGCCTCGTACTCGCTGTCGAGGATGCCGGCTCTTTTGCCCGCACCGGACTGCACCACGACGTCGGCACCGAGCGAAATGAACTTCTTGACGGTCTCAGGAACCGCGGCAACGCGCGGCTCCGCGGAGTCCGTCTCGGACAGCACAGCAATGCGCATGCGAGGGTTCCCCTGGAAAAGCTCGGCCTTCGAATGCGCGAACCGGCGACGCTTTTCGAGAGGCGGATCTACGATACCGCGTTGGAAGCGGCCGGAATGTAACTTGTGCTCAATTTAATTGCCAACAATGCGTCAGCGGCCCGCTCGGCGAATGCGAGCGAGCTCCTCATCCGAGGCAGACGGCGAACCGGCCGCTCGGGCCTCGCCTCAGGCGAAGAACAGGTAGAGGACGAGGAGGATGCCCACGACCAGCGGCGCACGCCAGCCCACGGCCGGCGCCAGGGCACCGACGGCTCCTGCCGCTCCGGCCACGATCACGCCGACGATGGCCAGCAGCCAAGCCTCGCGGATTCCGCCGATCGCAAGGGCCAGGACCCAGCAGATCACAACGCCGGTGGCAATTTCGACGAACCGGACGAACCCGCGATAGGTCTGTTCGTGAGTCCTCGCGTCCATCGCCGGGCTGTAGGTGTGCCCGGCCACCGTGTCACTCTCGGCCATCGTGCGCTCGTTTCCCTAAGACGCGACTTCTTGCGGTCAGGGTCGGATGTAGCTCAAGCGTTTATCTGCCGCAATCGGACGCACGCAAGTTGATCGCTCTCTCGGTGGATCTTCGATCCCGATCAGACCGGTTCCGGCAATCCCGCCTCGGCGAGGGCCCGGCCCTGGCGATCCGACAATTCGTCCAGCGAGAAATGCTCGATCTCGGCCTCGAACAACCGGTGGTAGTTGAGTTCCGACCTGAGGTGGAGAAACACCGCGCCGAGTCCGACGGCGGCGCGGTCCATGAAGACGAATTCCTGCGGAACGGTGACGGGTCCGCGCTCCTTCAGCGCCTGGTGGACCTGGAAGGCCTGCCGCCGGCCATATTCTCCGGGCTTCACCCCGTCCGCGACCGTGCGGGTACGATCCTCCAGCAGGGGGCCGTAGATGAATCGGGCCCAGATGTTCAGGATCTCGATCTTCTCCTTGTCGAGGTCCTTGAAGCCCCACACCTCGTAGGCGTGGACGATGCGGGCCTCGTCGTTCTCCAAGAGGCCGCGATACAGATCCACGACACCGCCCACGAATCGCGGATGGAAGATGCGGACGCAGCCGTAATCGAGCAGGTTGATGCCCGCAGCCTCGCCGCCCTCTGAGAAAACGGTGTAATTGCCGAGATGCGGATCGCCGTGGATCACGGCCGCGCGGCTGAACGGGTGCCACCACGCCTTGAACATCGCCTGGGCGATCCGGTTGCGCACCTCCACCGGCTCGTCGGCGAAGCCCAGGATCTTGTCTCCGTCGAGCCAGCTGAGCGTCAGGAGGCGCTTGGTGGAGAGGTCCGGAAAGACCCGGGGCACGCGCACCGCCGCGATGTCCTTCAGCACGGCCCCGTAGAGTGCCGCGTGCTTGGCCTCACGTTCGTAGTCGAGTTCCTCGCGGACCCGGGCGCCGATCTCCTTGGCGATCTCGCGGGTGTCGAGCCACGTGTTCATCCGGCGATGCAGCGCGAAGGCGACTTCCAGCTGCTTCAGGTCGGCCTCCACGGCCGATTGCATGTCCGGATACTGAAGCTTGCAGGCGAGCCGTTCACCATCCTGGGCGGTTGCACGGTGCACTTGGCCCAACGAGGCGGCGGCTGCGGGTTTGAGGTCGAAGCTCCCGAAGCGGCTCTGCCACCCGGCTCCGAGTTCCGACTGCATCCGGCGCCGGACGAAGGCCGCGCCCATCGGCGGCGCGTCGGCCTGGAGCTTCTGCAACTCGGTGGCGTATTCGGGGGGCAGGAGGTCGGGAACGGTGGCCAGCAACTGCGCCACCTTCATGATCGGACCTTTCAGGCCGCCCAGCGCCTGCGCGAGGGCGGCCGCATTGGTCGTGCCCTCCTTCCCGAACAGCCGTGCCATGGCCATGCGAGCGGCTACGCCGCCGACATTGGCGCCCACGCTGGCGTAGCGCCCGGCACGGGCGGAGAAGCGGTTGGCTTCGCGGTCGGTCTCGGCCATCTCTCGATCTGCTTGTCGTGTGATGATCCGGAGATAAGCCGCGCCCCCGCGTGAACCAGGGGCGTGGGGCCCTGCGCCGCGGGGGGCACCCCGCGGCGTCGCGGTCAGGGCTGTCCTTCCATGCCTTCCAGTTCGGCGATCATCCCTTCGATCATGCCGAGCCCGATCTGCCAGAAGCCCGGATCCTTCGCGTCGAGCCCGAACGGCGCAAGCAACGTGCCGTAGGGCTTGGAGCCGCCTGCCGCGAGCAGCGCGAAGTAGCGCTCCACGAAGCCCTCCTCCGCCTGGGCGTAGACGCCATAGAGCGAGTTCACCAGGCAGTCGCCGAACGCGTAGGCGTAGACGTAGAACGGCGAATGGATGAAGTGGGGGATATACGCCCAGAACGGCTCGTAGCCGGAATCCAGCGTGATGGCCGGACCGAGCGACTCGGCCTGCACGGACAGCCACAGGGCATTGATCTGATCGGTGGTCAGCTCGCCCTTCGCGCGGGCGAGATGCACCTTCCGCTCGAAAGAGTAGAAGGCGATCTGGCGCACCACCGTGTTGATCATGTCCTCGACCTTGGCGGCGAGCATGGCCCGGCGCTGGGTCGTGTCGGTGGTGGCGGCGAGGAGCCTGCGGAAGGTCAGCATCTCCCCGAACACGCTGGCGGTCTCCGCGAGCGTCAGGGGGGTCGGCGCCATCAGGGCGCCGTTCGGGCCGGCGAGAACCTGGTGGACGCCGTGGCCGAGCTCGTGCGCCAGCGTCATCACGTCCCGCGGCTTGCCCTGGTAATTTACCAGGACATAGGGGTGCACCGACGGCACGGTCGGATGCGCGAAGGCGCCCGGCGCCTTGCCGGGACGGGTCGGCGCGTCGATCCAACGCTCATCGAAGAAGCGCTTCGCGATCCCCGCCATCTCCGGCGAGAAGGCGTCGTAGGCAGAGAGAACCGTGTCACGGGCCTCCGTCCAGGGGATCGTCCGCTGCTCGACCCGCGGAAGAGGCGCGTTCCGGTCCCAATAGGGCAGCGTCTCCTGCCCGAACCACTTCGCCTTCAGCTTGTAGTAGCGGTGGGAGAGCCGCGGATAGGCCGCCCGTACGGCGTCGACGAGGGCTTCCACCACCTCGGGCTCGACCCGGTTCGACAGGTGGCGCGCGTCCGCCACGTCCTTGAAGCCGCGCCAGCGGTCGGAGATCTCCTTGTCCTTCGCCAGCGTGTTGGTGATCAGCGTGAAGACGCGCAACTGCCCGCGCAGAACCTCACTGATCGCACCGGCCGCCTCCTTGCGGACGGCTCCGTCCGGATCCTGGAGCTTGTTGAGCGTCGGCTCCAGCGGCATCTCCTCGCCCTGCACGGTGAAGCGCAGCGAGGCGATCGTCTCGTTGAACAGACGGTCCCAGGCGGCGTTCGACGTGACCGACTTCTCGAGGAAGAGCTTCTCGGTCCGGTCGTCGAGCTGGTGCGGCTTCTCCTTGCGCAGGTCCTCGATCCACGGCGCGTAGTGGGCGAGCGGCCCCTCCGCCATCGCGGCATTCATCGCCGCGTCGTCGACGCGGTTCAGCTCCAGGGCGAAGAACAGGAGATCCGCGGAGGCGCTGGTCAGGCGCTCGCGCGTGTCGCCGTAGAACTTGGCCCGTGCCTCGTCGGTGGTATCGCCGGAATAGACGAGACCCGCGAAGGACATCAGCTTGCCCAGCAGGTCCTCGATCCCCTCGTAGGTGCGCACGGCCTCCGCCAGTCGGGCGGACGCCTCCGGTCCCGCGGCGAGCTCGGCTATGCGGCCGGCATAGAGTTCGGAGAACCGGCGGCACTCCTCCTCGGCCCGGGTCATGTCGCCGGAGAATTTGGGGTCATCGAGGCCGGAATAGAGGTCCGACAAATCCCATTCCGGAAGATGGCCGAGGTCGGCAGCCTTCGCGGCGGCGCGCGCGGCGCTCACGCCCTCCGGCAGGCGGACAGTCACCGGCGATGCGGCGTGGCTCGGCATCATGTCGTGCAATCCTCTTTAAGGGCAGCGGCCCCGTACCCTGATATCGAGCGTGCCGCCACGCGTTCAACGCGGCGTGTCGGTTCGAAGCCCCGCGCGATCGTCGACGACACGATGCAAACGTCGTTAAGCGCCACTTTACGTCTGTGGGTCACCCTACGGCTCGAAACGAAACAGTCGCCGAATCGGAGCCCGTGACGGGGTTGAGCCCATGTCGCGAGCCCGGCCTTCGCGCGCCGTTCAGGGAGCCGCCATGTCCGCCACCGTGCTCATTGTGGACGACGATCCGGTCCAGCGGCGGCTCGCCGAGGCGGCGGTGCGCCGCTTCGGCTTCGAGCCCCGGGTCGCCGAAACGGGCGCGGACGCACTGGCCCTGCTCCGGTCCGAAGGCGCGGACGTCGTGCTCCTCGACCTCGTCATGCCCGGTCTCGATGGGCTTGGCGTGCTGGCCGAGATGCGCAAGAGCGGCCTCGCCACCCCGGTGATCGTCCAGACCTCCAACGGCTCCATCGACACGGTGGTCGGCGCCATGCGGGCCGGCGCCGTGGACTTCGTGGTCAAGCCGGCGGGCGCCGAGCGGCTGCAGGTCTCGATCAAGAACGCCCTGCGGGTCGATACGCTGGAGGAGGAGGTGCGTCGCATGCGCCGCCGGGCCTCCGGGGCGCTCACCTTCAAGGATCTCACGTCCAAAAGCCCCGACATGGAGCGGCTGATCCGCCTCGCCGAGCGGGCGGCGAAATCGAACATCCCGGTCCTGATCGAGGGCGAGTCCGGCGTCGGCAAGGAGGTGCTGGCCCGGGCGATCCAGGGATCCGGCGACAGGCGCGGCAAGCCGTTCGTGACGGTCAATTGCGGGGCGATCCCCGAGAATCTCGTGGAATCCACGCTGTTCGGTCACGAGAAGGGCGCGTTCACCGGTGCGACCGAAAAGCATGCCGGCAAGTTCGTCGAGGCCTCGGGCGGTACGCTCTTCCTCGACGAGATCGGCGAGCTTCCCCTCGACGCGCAGGTCAAGCTGCTCCGGGCCCTGCAGGAGGGCGAGGTGGATCCCGTCGGCGGCAAACGCTCCGTGCGGGTGGACATCCGCCTCGTCTCCGCGACCAACCGATCGCTGCTCGACCTCGTCAAGCAGGGCAAGTTTCGCGAGGATCTCTATTATCGCCTGAACGTCTTCCCGATGACGCTGCCGCCGTTGCGGGCGCGCCGCGAGGACATACCGGACCTCGTTCGCTCGTTCTGCGCGCGGTTCTCGGCCGAGGAAGGCAAGCGCGTGCGGGCCATCACGCCGGAGGCGATGGCACTGCTGACGCGCTATCCCTGGCCGGGGAATGTCCGGCAACTGGAGAATGCCCTGTTCCGCGCTGTCGTGCTCGCGGACGGCGACGAGCTGACCGTGGCCGAATTCCCCCAGATCGCCGCGCAGGTGGAAGGCTTCGACGTCCGCATCCCGGCCCTGCCGGTTCAGACGCAGATGCCGGCCTACGCCCCCGAGCCCGTGCGCGAGATCGTCCGCGTGGAGGTGCGCGACCCTCACGCCATGTCCCTCGTGACCGAGGAGACCGGCGAGATGAAGCCGATGGACGTCCTGGAGGCGGAGATCATCCGCTTCGCGCTCCAGTTCTATCGGCAGCGGATGTCGGAGGTGTCGCGTCGCCTCGGCATCGGTCGCTCCACCCTCTACCGCAAGCTCAAGGATCTGGGCTTGGAGGACGACGCGAAGACCGAGGACGCGGCCTGATCGAGCGCCGCGTGCGCTAACGCACCGACCGCATTCGGTCGGCGCGGTGGTGCGGGAAATTCACCTGATGCTGCACGCAATCGACCGACGATTAGGTAGATCATAAGCTGAGCAGCATTAGAAATGACACATTCATCTGCGCGACAGAGGTTCTATTCGCGACGACTGCGGTTGCTGAAAGCCACGCTTGCGCGGATAATCACACTCTGAGCGTGCGGTCCTGCCGCCGCACCCCGGGAGATCACGATGCGCGTCCCGCGCTCCAGCCTCATGGCGCTGGCCGCCCTTCTCTGCGGTACGCTGGCCCCGGCCGCCTCGCTTCGTGCGGAGACCGTCTCGCTGGACCAGCCCTCCGCCGATGTCCCGGCATCGCCAGCCACCGCGCCGCCTGCGCAGGCGGCTCCCTCGGCTTCGGCCACGACGGCTCTACCCGACTACAAGCCTGAGGCACCGGCGGCCGAGCCGGCACCGGCCCCCGCCGCCACGGCGCCGGTCGCCCCGACGGATCCGCTCGGTGCTGCGGTCTTCGCCCGCTTCGCGGATCCCGCCCCCCTTCTGCTCCGTCTGACCGGCAAGGATCGCGATGCGATCCGGAGCTTCTATGAAGCCCGCACCTACAAGCCCCTCTGGATCTCCGGCGGGGCGTGGACCGAGGCCGCAAAGGCGGTGTCGGCCCGGCTGGCGGCTGCCGCCGAGGACGGTCTCGACTCGCGTGCCTACACAGTCCCGTCGCTGCCCGATAAGCCGGACGAGAAGGCGCTCGCCGATGCCGATCTCCGCCTGTCCGCGGCGGCCGTGCTTTATGCCCGGGACGCCCGTGGCGGCCGCGTCAACCTGGCCTCGATCTCGCGGCTGATCACGCCGCATCTCGATCTTCCCGCCGGGGACGCGGTGCTGGCGAAGCTCGATGAAGCCGGCGCGAAGGCCGGCGAGGCGCTCCAGGGCTACAATCCGGCGACGCCCGGCTATCTCGCCCTCAAGGCGCGTCTCGCCGCCCTGCGCGGTCCCGTGGCGACCGCCGTGAAGCCGCTGCGTCTTCCGGCCGGGCCGGCCTTGCGCGTCGGCATGCGCGATGCCCGCGTGCCGCTGCTCCGGACGCATTTCAATCTGGAGAGCCGCCCGGCCGGAACGTTCGACAAGCCCCCCGGCGAGCCGGACGAGTACGATTCCGTGGTTGCCGACGCGGTCGCGAAGTTCCAGCGCGGCCGCGGGCTGCCGGGCAACGGGGTCCTGAACGTCCAGACGGTCCTGGCCCTGGCCGATGCCGGTCGCGCCGCACGCCCGACGGGGGGCGAGGCCGAACTCATCGTCAACATGGAGCGGTGGCGGTGGCTTCCCGGCGATCTGGGATCCGACTACATCCTGGTCAACGTCCCGGAATACCGCCTGCGCGCCTACCGGGGCGGCGTCCTGCGCGATGAGGCGCGGGTCATCGTCGGCAAGCCGGAATCGCGGACGCCCCTGTTCTCGGGGCTGATGGAATACGCGGTCGTCAACCCGTCCTGGTACGTGCCGCCCTCGATCCTGAAGACGATGGCGCCGAAGCTCGCCGGCTACGGTGGCAAGACCTGGGGGGGCTACGAGGTCGTCCGCCGCGGGGGGCACATCTCGCTCCGCCAGCCCCCCGGCGAGCGCAATGCGCTCGGCTTCATCAAGTTCATGTTCCCGAACCAGCACGCGGTCTACCTGCACGATACGCCCAACCGCTCGCTGTTCTCAGCCTCGAAGCGGGATTTCAGCCACGGCTGCGTGCGCGTCGACGACCCGTTCCGCCTTGCCGACGCGGTGCTGCCGGACTGGTCTCAGGACAGGTTGAAGAAGCTGATCGGCAAGGGCGAGCGGACGATCCGGCTGCCGGAGAAGCTGCCGGTCCATCTCGCCTACTTCACCGCCTTCGTGGACGATGGCGGCACCTACCGCACCTTGCCGGACCTTTACGGCTACGACGCGCCGATGCGCGCGGCCCTCGGGCTGCCCGGCGGCGGCGGACCGGCGATTGCCCGGCTGCCGGACGAGCCGCCGCGGCGCAAGGCCGAGTCTGCGCCGAAGCCGCCCGTGGCGCGGACGGTCCATCGCCGCGCGCCCGAGCGCCCGGTGGCCAATGCCGAGGCGTGGCCCGAAGGGCGCTACGAGGAAGCGGACACGCGGCGCCGGTCCCTGCGCCGCGCCGCCCGGGCCGACAGCGCGCCGGAATACGGCGAGCCCGGGCTCTGGACGCCTGCGCCGCAGCAATCGGCGCCGCGCGGGTGGTGGTAGGCCACCCGCGGAACCCGCAACTTTCGCGTGCGCAGACGCACAGCCGGGCACGATTTCGCCACGGTCGAGCCTTAGCCGTTTCGACCGACAGCCTGGGCTGAGATGCGTTCGGGCGAGGGTTTCGGGAGAGGATCAGGACCGTCGTGCCCAGTCTCCCGCGTCCCCTCCGTCACCTCGCCCTCGGCTTGTCCGGCCTCTTGCTCGGAGTGCTGGTCGGGACGGCCGAAACCGAGGACGCGGTGGCCAACGGCGACACCCGCTCGCTGACCATCTACCACACGCACACGCAGGAAAGCGCGACCATCACGTTCAAGCGCGATGGCCGCTACGACCGCGCGGCCCTCGATCAGCTGAACTGGCTGCTCCGCGACTGGCGAATCAACGAGCCCACCAAGATGGATCCGCGGCTGTTCGATACGGTCTGGGAGGCCTATCGCCAGGTCGGCTCGTCGCAACCGATCCACATCGTCTCGGCCTATCGGTCCCCCGGCACCAACGCGATGCTTCGCCGCCGCTCCAAGATGGTGGCCGAGTACAGCCAGCACATGCTCGGCAAGGCGATGGACTTCTTCGTGCCAGACGTCTCGATCGACCGAATCCGCGAGGTCGGGCTCCAGATGCAGCGGGGCGGCGTCGGCTGGTATCCGCATGCCGGAACGCCCTTCGTGCATCTCGATGTCGGTTCCGTGCGGATGTGGCCGCGGATGACCCACGATCAGCTCGCCCGGCTCTTCCCCGACGGCAAGACCGTGCTGCTCCCGAGCGACAACCGTCCCTTCCCGCGCTACGAGGAGGCCAAGGCCGAGATCCTGGCCCGCGGCGGTACCGTCGCGGGGATCACGACCCAGATGGCCGGCGGCGAGGAAGAAGACGGTCCCGGCCTGTTCGGCTTCCTGGCGAGTCTGTTCGGCGGCGGTCGATCCAGCCCCGAGCCCGCTCCGGCACCGCCGCCGGTGGCGGTCGAGAAGAAGGGGCGGCGCGCCCCCGTCGTCGCCGTGGCGAGCGCCGATCCGCAGGATCCGGTGGGCGCACGGACGGCCCTCGCCTATGCGGCCCCCGCCACCGACGACGCGCTGCGCGGTTCGCTGGCGGCGCGGGCTCAGGCGAAGAGCGCGGAGATCAAGCCGTCCGATGCCAAGTCGCTTCTGACGGCCGATCAAACCGCGCCCGCCGACGACGCTATGCCGGCGGTCACGACGCCGCTGCCGCCGCGGCGTCCCTCGGACCTCGCAGCCGCGGTTGCGAGCCTGAACATGCCGCTTCCGCCACCGCGCCCGGTGCAATTCGCCGCGCTCGAGCGCGGGATGGCCAATCTTCCGTCCGCGAGCGAGATCCGCGCCCTCGGCAAGCCCACGGCGCCGGATCCGGTTCGTCCGCGTTCGCTCGTGGCTCCGGACGCGGACGCCAAGGCCCAGCTGCGCGCCCTGTTCGATTCCGTGTCGGCCGGTCCCGTTGCGACGCCGGCGAGCCGCGCTGTCCCCGTGCATGTGGCTGCCACGCGTCTCCGCGGTGCAGCGCCCGACTCGGTCGTCGCTGCGGTTCCGGACCGCGTCACGACGCGGTTCAGCACGCGCAGTCCGGGCGATGACCTGACAACCCGGTTTACCGGCTCCGCTGCCCGCGCCTTGCCCGGAGCACGCTGATCGAGGGGTCGGTCTGACGGGGAGGTGCGCTTCGCCTGCCCGTCCGCGTCGGACGGCTCGTGCGGGGCGGCCAGAGCGCCCGTTCGACTCAGCGCAGGGGCTTGGACAGGTTGACCGCCAAGGCGCCGACCAGCGTTGCCGCGTAGCTGTCGTCCTGCGTCCCGGCGATGCGTTCAGCTTCGCCGCCGCTGTTGGCCGCGACTGACATCATCAGCATCACGGCGGTCACCAAGCCGCCCAGGCCGCCGACCAGGGCGAGATACGCACGGACGGCCGCGCGCGGCACTGACGCGGCCGCATCGGTCCCGGTGAGGCACAGCGGCGATGGGCTGTGAGACATCTTGACGGCCGATTCTGACGGGCGACGTTGTCCCGACGCAGGCCGAATAGGCGCACGCCAGACCGCCTCGTTCAACGAAAGAACGCCTCACAAAGAGTCGAGTTCAACCGAAAGGCGAGGTTTTTCCACTGGTCTTCATTCGGATGGTTGATCGCCGTCCGGAGGCCGCCGCGCGGCGGCCTCCGGCGCGCGTTCAGCCTTCCTTGCCCGAGACCTTGCCCAGCGCCGCCTGGGCGGCCGCGAGCCGGGCGATCGGCACCCGGTAGGGCGAGCAGGACACGTAATCGAGGCCGACCTCCTGGCAGAAGCCGATCGAGGCCGGATCGCCGCCGTGCTCGCCGCAGATGCCGAGCTTGATGTTCGGCCGGGTCTTGCGGCCGCGCTCGACGCCGATGCGCACCAGTTCGCCCACACCTTCCTGATCGATGGTGATGAACGGATCGGCCGGCAGGATGCCCTTCTGGGTGTAGGGGCCCAGGAAGGTTGCCGCGTCGTCGCGGGAGATGCCCAAGGCCGTCTGCGTCAGGTCGTTCGTCCCGAAGGAGAAGAACTCGGCCGTCTCGGCGATCTCGCCGGCCTTGAGAGCCGCGCGCGGCAGCTCGATCATCGTGCCGACCTGATAGTCGAGGGTCGCGCCCTTCTCCTCGGCGACAGCCTTCGCCATCGCGTCGATGCGCGCCTTCACGATGTCGAACTCGGCGCGCGTGAACACCAGCGGCACCATCACCTCGGGCGTGACCGGGCTACCGGTATCGGCGGCGGCCTGGACGGCCGCCTCGAAGATCGCCCGGGCCTGCATCTCGGCGATCTCCGGGAAGGCGATGGCGAGCCGGCAGCCGCGGAAGCCGAGCATCGGGTTGTGCTCGGACAGCTCCCGCATCCGGTGCCGGATCTTCTCCTCGGAGACCCCGGTCGCCTTCACGACCTCGGCGACCTCGGCATCGGTATGCGGCAGGAACTCGTGGAGCGGCGGGTCGAGCAGACGGATCGTGACCGGCAGCCCGGACATGATCGTGAACAGCTCGAGGAAGTCCTGGCGCTGATAGGGCAGGATCTTCGCGAGAGCCGCACGGCGGCCCTCGGCGTCGTCTGCCAGGATCATTTCGCGCACCGCGATGATGCGGTCGCCCTCGAAGAACATGTGCTCCGTACGGCAGAGGCCGATGCCCTCCGCGCCGAAGTTGCGCGCCGTGCGGGCATCCGTCGGCGTATCGGCGTTCGCCCGCACCTTCATGCCGCGGAAGGCGTCGGCCCATTCCATCAGGGTGGCGAAGTCACCCGACAGCTCGGGCTCCAGCATCTTCACCTCGCCCTGGATCACCTGTCCGGTGGACCCGTCGATGGTGATCTTGTCGCCGGCCTTGAGCGTGTTGCCGCCGACCGTCAGGGTCTGCGCCTTGTAGTCGATCCGGATGGAGCCGACGCCGGAGACGCAGGGCTTGCCCATGCCGCGGGCGACCACGGCCGCGTGGCTGGTCATGCCGCCCCGGGTGGTCAGGATGCCCTCGGCGGCGTGCATGCCGTGGATGTCCTCGGGCGAGGTCTCGATCCGCACCAGGATGCACTTGCGCTCCGCCTTGCGATGCGCCTCCGCGTCCTCGGAGCTGAACACGATCTCGCCGGTCGCCGCGCCGGGCGAGGCCGGCAGGCCCGAGGCGATGACCTTGCGGTCCGCCTTCGGGTCGATGGTCGGATGCAGGAGCTGGTCGAGCGCCCCGGGCTCGACCCGGCCGATCGCCTCTTCACGGGAGATCAGCCCCTCGCCCGCCAGATCCACGGCAATGCGCAGGGCGGCCTTGGCCGTGCGCTTGCCGTTGCGGGTCTGGAGCATCCAGAGCTTCCCCTTCTCGATGGTGAATTCCATGTCCTGCATGTCGCGGTAGTGCGACTCCAGGATCCCGTAGATCCGGGTCAGT
Source organism: Methylobacterium sp. UNCCL125 (assembly GCF_900116795.1). Lineage (NCBI taxonomy): Bacteria > Pseudomonadati > Pseudomonadota > Alphaproteobacteria > Hyphomicrobiales > Methylobacteriaceae > Methylobacterium > Methylobacterium sp. UNCCL125. The sequence continues at coordinate 20,377 of NZ_FPBW01000009.1, forward strand.
TCCGCGAAGCTCTCGGGCATGGCCTTCTCCATGGAAGGCTTGTCGCTCTCGGCCTCGATCCGGGCTTTCTCGGTGATGTTCTGCGGCGTGCGGATACCCGCGACCACGTCCTCGCCCTGCGCGTTGATCAGGAACTCGCCGTAGAGCGCCTTCTCGCCAGTGGACGGATTGCGGGTGAAGGCGACGCCGGTGGCCGACGTGTCGCCCATGTTGCCGAACACCATGGCCTGCACATTGACGGCCGTGCCCCAGCTCTCCGGAATGTTGTTCAGCTCCCGGTACTTCTTGGCCCGGGGAATCATCCAGGAATTGAATACGGCGCTGATCGCGCCCCAGAGCTGGTCGTCCGCGACCTGCGGGAAGTCGGATCCGTGCTCGTCGCGCACGATCTTCTTGTAGGTCTGGATGAGCGTCTTCCAGTCCGCGGCGCTGAGCTCGGTGTCCAGCTCGAAGCCCTTGGCTTCCTTGTACTGCTCCAGCGCCTCCTCGAAGGCGTGGTGCTCAACGCCCAGCACCACGTTCGAATACATGGTGATGAAGCGACGGTAGGAATCGAAGGCGAAGCGCTCGTCTTCGGCCTCCTTGGCCAGCGCCAGCACGGTCTCATCGTTGAGCCCGAGGTTCAGGACCGTGTCCATCATGCCGGGCATCGACGCCCGGGCGCCCGAGCGGACCGAGACGAGGAGGGGATTCGTGGCATCGCCGAACTTGCGGCCGGTGAGCGTGCCGATCTGGGCGAGCGCAGCGGCGATCTGATCCTTCAACTCCGGCGGGTAGGACTTCCCGTGATCGTAGTAGTAGGTGCAGACTTCGGTGGTGATGGTGAAGCCGGGCGGAACCGGCAGGCCGAGATTGCACATCTCGGCGAGGTTGGCGCCCTTGCCACCGAGCAGGTCGCGCATCTGCGACTTGCCCTCCGCCTTGCCGTCGCCGAAGGCGTAGACCCACTTCGCGCTTCCGGTCGCCATGTCGATCCCGTCCGTATCTGGTGCCCGGCGCTGGCCGAGCTGATGGGCGGGGTTGGACCATCCCGCAGCGCAACGCAAGATGAACGCGCGATGGCCCTGTGCGTGCGTGGATGACGGGTTCGACGGTCTGTCAGGCCCCCCGCGTCGCGGTGCGGGCGCTGCCCCTCAATGGAGGATTCCGAGCCCGATCACGCCGACGATGATCAGGTAGATCGCGACGATGTAGTTGAGCAGCCGCGGCATCACCAGGATCAGGATCCCGGCAAGGATCGCGATGAGCGGTTGGAGGTTCGAGATGGTGATGGTCACGGGCGCCTCCTGAGGCCGAGCTTGGCCGCCGGTATCGACGCCTTTACCCAACAGAGGTTCCCCGGAGCTTGAGCGGAGCGGCCGGACGGTCCGGCCGCTCCGGTCCGATCACGGCTTCGGCGTCTCGGTGCCGGGGATCGGGTCCTTCGCCTCGCCCGTGGGCAGGTTCGCCGAAATCGTCGGGTGCGACAGTTCCGGATAGGGCTCGATCACGTTGGCGCCGTTGAGCGGCTTGTTGGCGCCGTTGTGACAGGTGGCGCAGTTGATCTTCGGCACGTCGCCCAGAACGCCGAGGCGATTCCGCGGGAAGACCGAGGTCAGCGGCGTCATGTAGTCCTGGTTCAGATCGCGGACCATGCGGATGCCGTACCAGGCATGGACGCGGTTCGGCGTGCTCGTATCCCACTGCGCCACCGAGCGGGTGTTGTGGCAGAAGGTGCAGTTCACGCCCAGTGACTGCGACATGCTGATCATGATTGCGAAGGTCTTCTCCGCGTCCTGGATCGGCTTGCCCTTCGTCTCCGGCAGCGCCGTGGTGGCGTTGACCCGCACCGCATCCTCGGGCGTGTCCTTGTGCTGGTAGAAGGCCTGATAGACGTCGTAGGGCAGCGACGTGTTGCCGACCTCCGCGGACGCGAGATTCTGGCTGTTGTTGCGCGGGATGAAACGCCCCGCCCCCTGAACCGGGTGGTCGAACCAGATATTCGCCGGCACCGGATTGCCGCGGTGACACGTGTAGCAGGTCACACCCGCCTCGTGGACGTGCTTCTCCTTCCAAGTGGAATTGATGTACTGGGTCATCTGCAGCATGCGCCGGGCGACGCGCTTCTGGTAGAGCTCGTCCGAAGCCATGTTCTCGGTGCTGTGGCAGTACGTGCAGCCCTGCTGGGGTGCGACCCACTCGGTGATCGACACCATCAAGCGGTTGAACTGCTCAGCCGAGAGATCTCCCAGAACTTGCACATTCTGGTAGACCGCCGAAGCCTTGTCGCCCCCTGCCTCAGCCGGGTCGGCCGGGGCCGGCGCGACGTTGGCCGCCGACAGCGCCGCGTTCCCGGCCCGGGTGCGGATCAGGTCCATGCCCGTTCCGCGAAAGCCGGTCTGCTTGTTCGCCATCGGCGGATGGGTCCAGCCCGCGCCGCCGAACATCGCGATGGTGAGGAACAGGGCCAGAGCCCCGCCGATGACCGCCAGAATCGTCTTCATGACGGCCTCCTCACGGCTTCATGCCGGGTGCGAGATGAGCGGGATCCACGATCGGACCGTAGACCTGCGGATAGGAGGGCGCGACGCCGTGCTTGACCGCCCAGAGGTACCAGTTGTCCACCACGGTCCCGGTGAGCAGGATGCCGATGCCGCCCGTGAGCGTGGTCAGGACCGCGAACCACCAGGCCCAGCGGTGGATCGACTCCATCGTGGCGTTGAAGCCCATGGTCCAGCGCCAGAACAGGGCTGCGCGTTCGGTGGCCGTGCCGCGGTCGACGATCTGATCGATCTCCCGTTCGGCGCCGTAGCGCGAGCAGGCCAGGATCGTGCCGCCATGCATCGCGAACAGCAGCGTCGATCCGTAGAGGAACGTGATCGAGAGCATGTGGAACGGGTTGTAGAACAGGTTGCCGTAGCGGAGCGAGAAGGCCGCGGTCCAATCGAGGTGGGGGAAAATGCCGAAGGGCACGGCTTCGGACCACGATCCCATCAGCACCGGCCGGATGAAGCCTAGGACGAGGTAGAGCCAGATCGCCGACGCGAAGGCCCACGGCACGTGGGTGCCGAGCCCGAGCGCCCGCGCCCGCCGATAGAGGTGGACCCACCAGAGGAGGATCGAGGCCGTCAGGAAGAAGCCGGCGATCAGCCACCAGCCACCCTCGTTGAGGGGTGGAAGGACCTTCAGCCCGTACTTCGGGAGCGGCGGTTCCAGGGCGAGCCACGGCAATTGCCGGACGAACTGGACCGGATCCCAATTCACCGAGGCCCACATGTTGAGCCCGATGATCTCGAAGGCGATCAAGCCGCAGACGATCGAGAGCGCCGCGATATAGCCGATATAGATCGGACCGACTTGGCTGTTGCCGATGAGCCCGAACAGGTAGCTGTTGAACGGCTTGCCGATCCGGTCATCGACCGCCACCGGAACGCCGTGCTCCGGTACCAGCGGGCGCACCTGAACCTGCGTGAAGATGTTCTGGTAATAGGCCATGGCCTGCCCTCCCCCGGAGTGCCGCGCGCTCGACGGCGGCGACCCGCGTTATGTCCTTCGTTCCGATCGCGTCCGGCTTGTCATCGCCACACCGGCAGATTGAGCCACCAGCCCCACCATTGCGGCCAACCCTGCGTCCAGAACGGCCCGCTGATCACGATGCAGACCGCACTCCAGAACCCCGCCGAGAGGGCCAGGAACAGGCCGAGGCGGTGAACGCCGAGCGTGCCGATCGAGTAGCCGATCGTGTCGCGGAAGAAGGTGTCCTCGTGCTCCGGCGTCTTCACGACCTCGCCCTTCTTCGGGTTGGTCGCCGACAGGATCAAGCCGCCGTGCATCGCCAGGGCGAGCGTCGTGGTGAAGAAGAACGTCACGGCCAGCATGTGCGCTGGATTGTAGTGGAAGTGCAGATACTGATAGCCGGTGTTAGAAACCCAATCGAGGTGACTGAGGATGCCGTAAGGAAAGCCGTATCCCCAGGCGCCCATCAGGAACGGCCGGACCACCACCAGCGTGAAATACGCGAAGATCGCCATCCCGAAGGCCGCGGGCACGTGGTAGCCGATACCGAGCTTGCGGCAGATCTCGACCTCGCGCAGCGCCCAGGACACGAAGGACCCGAGCGCGCAGAACGTGATGATCTGCCAGAGACCGCCCTCCTTCAGCGGGGCGAGCCGCAGGCCGTAGCTGATATCCGGCGGCGCGATGTTGATCTGCCAGACGTTCCAGGTCGGCCCGATCGCCGCGCCGTAGATGACGAGGGCGGTGCCCAGCACCGTGAAGAACAAACCGACGACCCCGAAGAAGCCGACGAAGAACGGCCCGACCCAGAAGTCGAACAGGTCGCCGCCGAGCAAGGTGCCGCCGCGGACCCTGTATTTGCGCTCGAAGCTCAGCATCGCCATGGCGGCTGCTCCTCAGTCAGGCCGGAGAAAGGGAAGGTTTGGGGTGACCGCGGCCCTCGCGCGCCGCGGTCCGGACCGGCGGTCAGGCCGGCATCTGCGGCAGCGCGAGCGTGATGGTGTTCTCGGCCGCCTTGTTGTTTCTCGGACCGTCAAGCCAGTTGAACCGGTCGGTCGAGAGCAGGATGAAGTGGATCAGCAGCGCCAGGATGAAGAGGAAGGTGAACAGAGCCACCAGCGTGCGCCGCGGATCGAAGAGCAACCAAACCTTGTGCATTCGATCCTCCTCAGCCGATCATCGTGACGAGGGCGTGGGCCGCATCGCGGACGCCGTCGAGAGAGGCGTAGCCCTGCGGTCCGGGAAGCCAGGGGCGCCACAACCAGACGAGGATGTGAGCGACCACGGCAATCGCCGTGAAGATGAGGAAGCTCGTCAGGAAGATCGCATGGAACTCCTTGGCTTCCGGTTCCGTCAGCCCGGACAGGCTGCTCGGTCTTTCTGTTGTGACGGGTCCACTCGCCATCGTTCAGACCTCCGTGTGTTGGCCGCGCCTCTGACGAGGCGCGACGGGTTCAGCCACGATGCCTTGCAGCGGTCGCGGCTCGACTTCCCCCGCGTGACCGGACGGAAGTGTCTCGCTCAGGGGCGTGTCAGCCCATGAAGGCGAAGGGGATCGCCTGAACCGCCATGGCGCGGGCCTCGCCGAAGACCGAGCGCCGCGCCGGTGCCAGGCCAGGACGGGCCGCCTCGCGCGCCGGCCGGAACCGGTTCAGCGCGGCCGCGGCGAGGAAGAACGGGTAGGTCGCCGTCAGGATCAGCCGGAACTGAATGGCTTCCTGATGCTGGCGGCCGGTCGGGACCATCGTTCTCATCGTCAGGTCTCCTCTGGGTGAAACGGAAATGCGGCTCACGCGGGGATCCCCCCGGCGAGATCGGCCCGGGCCCGCGCCACATGGGCGGGCGCCACGGCGGCGGATTCTGTGTCGCGGGCGGCGCGCTCGGCGGCGTCGCGCAGGCGCTTGGCGGCGGAGATCCGCGCCAGGACCGGCTGGGCCTCCACGAGGCTGTCGAGGGCCTGACGGGCGGCCTCGTCCCAGGGCAGCTCGCGGTGGAGGCGGGCCGGTGTGGCCTCGACCTTGTCCATGTCGCGGGCGAGCGGCAGGATGTGGAAGAGGGTGTCGAACAGGGCGTTGCAGACTTCCTGGACCAGGTAGGTGGCGCCCGCGTAGCCCATGAACGGCGTCCCGGTATGCCGCCGGATGATGGCGCCGGGGAACGAGGCCGGAACATAGGTCGCCCGGGCGCCGCACTCCGCGAGGTACATCCGCTCGTTGAACGACCCGAAGAGAACCAGGGGCGGCTTGGCCGCGATGGCGGCCCGCACGGCGTCGTTGTCGGGCTTCAGCCCGGCCGAGCGGCCGAAGGCGAAATGGCAGGGCAGGCCCATCTCGTCTTCGAGGAAATGGCGCACGCCCCGGGCGTAGGTCTCGGTGGCGGCGATGCCGAAGCTCGCGGTACCGAAGAAATCCTGGGTCACCGACCGCCAGAGATCCCAGACCGGCTTGATGGTCGTATGCCGCTCCCGCTCGATGAACGGCTCCGGGTCGAGGCCCAGAATGGCACCCAGCGAGCGCAGGAACTTCGTCGTCGAGAGGATGCCGATCGGCGCCTGCAGGTAGGGCCGCTCCAAGTCTTCGCAGAGCAGGCGGCCGAATTCCCGGTACAGACAGATGTTGGCGTCGGCGTTGACCAGCTTGGGCACGTCCGCGAGGTGCGAGCCCAGCGGGAAGGTCAGGTTCACCTCGGCGCCGATCCCCTCCACCAGCCGCCGGATCTCGGCGAGGTCGGAGGGCATGTTGAAGGTGCCGTAGGCCGGACCGATGAGGTTGACCCGCGGCCGCTCGCCGGGCTTGCGCTCCGGCCGGGCCGGGATGCCCTTCTTGGCGAACTTCTTCGCCCCGTATTCCTGCCACAGCCAGCGCATCGCCCGGTCGGCGGCCTGCCACTGGTCCTCGTCGATGGTCCGGGGCAGGAAGCGCTGGAGGCCGGTGCCCTCGGGGGTGACGCCGCCGCCGATCATCTCGGCGATGGAGCCGGTGACGACGACGCTGGGCTGGCCGGGATCGAGGGTCGCGTGGGCGCGCTTCATGGCGCCCTCGGTGCCGTGCCGTCCGAGCTCTTCCTCGGCGAGGCCCGTGACCACGATCGGCAATTCATGGGGCGGCAGCGCATCGGTGTAGTGCAGCACCGACGTCACCGGCAGGTTCTCGCAGCCCACGGGGCCGTCGATGACGACCTGCAGGCCCTTGATCGCCGTGAAGACGTAGACCGCGCCCCAGTATCCGCCGGCCCTATCGTGATCGAGGATCAGCATTATGCCATCTCCCCGATCGGCTTCTTCGGGCCCTCGATCTTCGGGCCCTGCCGCCGCTGCGGCACCTCCTGCCAGACCCCCGCGGCGTAGCCGGTGCCGACGCCCTCGAAGAAGTCGCGCATGGCATCGAACCGCGCCTTGTTGCCGAGCGCGGCGTTGATCACCGTGGCGAGCGACCCGGCACCGGCCGCGCCCATCAGCGGGCGGGCCGAGATCAGGTTGGTGAAGTAGAGGGCGGGCGTGCCGCGCTCCTTGGCCCGCTGCACCACCGGCGTCGTGCCGATGGCGAGGTCGGGCTTGAGCGTATCCAGGGCGTAGAGATCGTCCTCCAGGGAGGCGCGGTACTGAACCTGCGTGCCCCGCGCTTCCAGCCATGCGCGGTCGGACTCGGACCAGGGCGTGCGCGGGCAGGCGGTGCCGACATAGGGGACCTCGGCGCCGCTCTCGACCAGCAGCCGGGCCACCAGCAGCTCCGAGCCCTCGTAGCCCGAGAGGGTGATCCGGCCCTTGATCGGCATGGCGGCGAGCGCCCCACGGATGCCGGGCAGGATCCGGTTCTTGGCCGCCTCGACGATGGCGCGGGGCACCGCGCAGGCCTCGCCGATCCGGTCGAGCCAGTCGGCGGTTCCGTCGACGCCCACCGGGGCCGAACCGACGATCGGGCGGCCCGCCGCCTCGAATTCGCGGATGGAGGCGGTGTAGAAGGGGTGGATCGCCGCCACGGCGGCGCAGTCGAGGGCGGCGTAGAGCTCGCGCCACTCGCGGGTCGGCACCACCGGGCCGGCCGCGAGTCCGAGCGGCTCCAGGAGCGACGCGATCACCACCGGATCGGCCGGGAAGACCTCGCCGAGGAGCGCCACGCTCGGGCGCTCCGAACGGCCGCCCCGGGGCGCCGCCACCGGTCCCTGCTCGGCTTCCGCGCGGGCGACCTTCAGCATGGCGCCGGCGAGCACGTCCTTCGCCTCGGCATGGGTCGGGACGCCGAAGCCCGGCACGTCGATGCCGATCACCCGGACGCCGTCGATCTCCTTCGGCAGTAGGCGCAGCGGGACGCCGGAGGCCGTGGGCACGCAGAGATTGATGACGACGACGGCGTCGTAATCCGCGGGCTTCGCCGTGGCGTAGACTGCCTCGCGGATATCCTCGAACAGCTTGCCGGTGACCAGGGTCTCGGAATTGAACGGCACGTAGCCGACGCTGCGCCGGGCCCCGTAGAAGTGCGAGGTGAAGGTCAGGCCGTAGACGCAGCAGGCCGACCCGGAGAGGATCGTGGCGGTCCGGCGCATGCGCAGCCCGACCCGGAGCGAGCCGAAGGCGGGGCACATGCTCTGGGGCTGGTCGTGCGGACCCTGCGGATAGTCGCTGCGGAGTTGTGCCAGGGTGTCCGACAGGCCGGCGGCCTCGGCGGCCGCCCGCATCGCGTCCTTGCCGGCGTGGCAGCCGAGCCCGTCGCCCTCGGTGGCGGCGCGATCGATGGTGGGCGCCGCCTGGCGGGCCCGCAGATCGGCGATGTCGAGGGAGACGGCCATCGCTCAGACCTCGTCGTAGACGACTTCGAGGGACGGCTTGGACACGTGGGCGACGCCGCACATGTCCTCGTGGGTCGCAGGCACCAGCACCACTTCGCGGCCGGTGACGTCGCTGGAGAACAGGCCGAGCAGACCATCCTGTGTCAGCGGGGTCGGCCGGTGCGGCGCGGCGTCGGCGACATTGGCGGCCAGATCCGAGAACAGGCTGCCCCAGCGGCTCTCCGGCCGGCCGATGATCTCGTAATTCGCGCTCTTGCGGCGGATGTCGTCGTCGGCCGGGATCGAGGCGAGGACCGGGATGCCGGCGGCATCCGCGAAGGCCTGCGCCTCGCCGGTGCCGTCATCCTTGTTGATCACGAGGCCGCCGACGCCGACATTGCCGCCCAGCTTGCGGAAATACTCCACCGCCGAGCAGACGTTGTTGGCGACGTAGAGCGATTGCAGGTCGTTCGAGCCGACGACGATGACCTTCTGGCACATGTCCCGGGCGATCGGCAGGCCGAAGCCGCCGCAGACCACGTCGCCCAGGAAGTCGAGCAGGACGAAGTCGAAGCCCCATTCGTGGAAGCCGAGCTTCTCGAGGAGCTCGAAGCCGTGGATGATGCCGCGGCCGCCGCAGCCGCGCCCGACCTCCGGGCCGCCGAGTTCCATGGCGTAGACGCCGTCGCGCTTGAAGCAGACGTCGCCGATGGCGACCGCCTCGCCGGCCAGCTTCTTCTTGGTCGAGGTCTCGATGATGGTCGGGCAGGCCTTGCCGCCGAACAGCAGCGAGGTGGTATCGCTCTTCGGATCGCAACCGATGAGCAGGACCTTCTTGCCCTGCTGGGCCATCATGTAGCTGAGATTGGCGAGGGTGAACGACTTGCCGATGCCGCCCTTGCCGTAGATCGCGATGATCTGGGTCTCTTTCTTGGCCGGGCTCGTCGCGACGGGATCCGGTTCGACCGCGGCCTCGGCGCGGAGCTGCGCGGCTTGGGACAGGGCGGCCTTGTTGAGCTGAACGTTCACGCGGCGTCCCTCCAATCGAGGATCATCTTCAGGCAGGCCGGATCCGCGAATGCGGTGCGGTAGGCGTCCTGGGCTCGACCCGCGGGAAGACGGTGGGTGATCAGTCCGTCGAGAGACAGGCGTCCGCCTTCGATCAGCTTCGTCACCGCCGCGGTGTCCTCAGGACGGAACTCGGCGGAGATCCGGATGCGCGCCTCGCGCATGAAGGCGGGCGGGAAGGCGAAGCTCAGGGGAGCCTCGTAGAAGCCGGCCAGGACGATCTCGCCGCCGGGCGCCAGCCGGGCGATCAGATCGTCGAGGCCGGCGGCGTTGCCGCTGACGTCGGTGATCGTGGCGTAGTCGCGGCGCGGGTCGGCGTCGGGCGCCACGACCGCGTAGCCATGGTCTCCCGTGGCCCGGGCCGGATCCGTCTCCCAGACCGTCGGCTCCGCGCCGGCCGCCAGGGTCAGGCGGGCGAGCAGCCGTCCGAGGACGCCGTGCCCGACGATGAGCGGGGTCGCCCCGGGCCGGATTCCGCCGAGGGCGCGATAGGCCGTCGCCGCCAGGGCCAGGAGGCAGGCCCGGTCGCCCAGCGACGCGTCCACCGGCACGAGCCGGGCGGCCGGCGCCACCAAATGAGAGGCCGCGCCGCCGAACAGGCCGCGGACGGAACCGAAGCAGCGTGCCCCCGGAACGTAGACGGTCTGGCCGACCCGAACCGAGGTATCGGCGCCGGCCTCAATGACGGTCCCGACGGATTCGTAGCCGGGTACGAGCGGATATCCCATCCCGGGAAAGGGCGGCATGCGGCCCGACCAGAGCAGGCGCTCGGTGCCGGTGCTGATCCCGCTCCAGGAAATGGCCACCACGGCATCGGCATCGCCGGGCGGCGTCAGAGCCAAGCGCTGAACCGAAAGGTGCTCCGGGTTTTCCAGAATGACGGCCAGAGCGTCCATGGCTGGAATCGTCCACCCTTTGCCTTGCGACTCTCTCTGATGCGAAGCCGCTAAGTGTCATCCTAGATAGACACAGGCCAGCGTCAAGTGACACTTACTTGAGACGGCCTGTTTTTTGGGCTTTCAGAACTCGGGTGAGCAGCGGGCGTCGGGTCGGATGTTCATGCGTCACGGCGAATCCTGCCGTCCGGAGCATCGCGCGGAGCTCCTCCGCACGGCGCGGGCGCCCGGATCCCATCGCCAGGAGATAGAAGCCGAAATAGGCGTCCCCGACCGGTTCCGCGCCCGGCGTTCCGGCCATGGGTTCCGCGAGCAGAAGCGTTCCGCCCGGCGGCAGAGCCGCGTGGGCCGCTCGGAGCAACGCCAGGGCGGGCTCGTCGTCGTGGTCGTGGACGATCCGAACGAGGGAGATCGTGTCGGCGCCGGTCGGCAGGCCCCCGTGGAAATCGCCGCCGCGGCAGGCGATCCGGCCTTCGAGGCCGGCCTGGGCCAAGCGGCTGGCGGCGCGCTCGGCCACGGCGGGGAGATCGAACAGGGTCAGGCGCGGCGTCGCGTGCCGTCCTGCCACCGCTTGCAGGAAGGCGCCCTCCCCGCCTCCGACATCCATCAGGTGCCGGACCCCTGACAGGTCGCAGGCATCGAGCACGTCCTCCGCGATCAGCGCCTGCGAGGCGCCCATCAGGCCGCTGTAGGGGGCCACCGTCTGCGCATCGCCCGAGAGGCCGGAGGCATAGGGCCAGTAGCGCGCGAGTCCGGTCGGCGGGGCCTGGCCGCGCAGCAGGGCCACCGGATCCGCAAGGTCTGCGTAGAGCAGCGCGTGATGCTCGATCATCGCGGCGATCCCGGGATTGCCGACGAGAGCGGCACCGAGATCGGCCAGCCCGAACCGCTCGCCCGACAGGGCGCGGACAAGCCCGAGGGATTCCGCGGCCCGAAGAAGGCGCCGGGTGTTGTCCGGCGGCAGGTCGAGCCGGCGAGCGAGGGCTTCGATCGTCAGGGGGCCTTCGGCCAGGATCGCGAACAGGTCGAGGCGGACGCAGGCGGTCAGAACCTGCGCGTAGACGAAGCCCGCGCAGAGGTCGAAGAGGGCGCGCGTGTTCCGGCGGGCGATGCCCCGCGTGAGGGGGAAGCCCGCCGCCCAGCGCTGGAAGCGGGGGCTCGCGACCAGGCGGCTGCGCCAGGCGTTCCATCGATCCGTCCAGGCGGACGGGACGGACGCCGCCGCACCGATGCCGGAGAGCGATCGGCCGGTCAGGCCGTCACCGCCCGCAGGCTCGCGGGCAGGAACAGCCGCGCCTGCGCCTCGATCTCGGCGGTCAGCGCGGCCATGCCCGGGCAGGCCGGAATCGCCGCCACGGCCTCGCGCGTCAGTCTCGACAGCCGATCCAGCGCGCCGCCGGTGCCCAGAAGCGCCGCAGCGTTGGGCCGCCCCAGAGTTGCGTCGCGCCCGGCAGGCTTGCCGATCTCCTCCTGGCGGCAGGCGACGTCACGCAGGTCGTCGGCGACCTGATAGGCCTCGCCGAGGCACTCGCCGAGGCGGCGCCAGGGCTCCGAATCCGCTCCCGCCGCGGCGGCGCCGGCGACGGTGGCGGCGGCGAACAGGGCCCCGGTCTTCGCCTGCTGGTAGTCGCTGAGGCTGATATGGGCCTCCGATTCCCAGGCTTGCCCTGCGGCGATGCCCGACGGCGACCCGGCGGCGCGACCGAGGAGGCCCACGAGCCGTCCCAGGCGCGCGGGATGGGAGCCGGCGGACCGGGCCAGTGTCTCGAAGGCAAGGACGATCAGGGCGTCGCCGGTCAGGACGGCGATGGGCTCGCCGAAGGCGACATGGACGGAGGGCTTCTGCCGCCGCATCGGCGCATCGTCGAAGCACGGCAGGTCGTCATGGACCAGGGAGGCGCAGTGCAGAAGCTCGATGGCTGCGGCCGCCGCTTCTGAGCCGGCCGGATCGTCATCGCCGCAGGCGCGGGCGACCGACAGGCACAGCCGCGGCCGGATCCGATGCCCGCCCGGGAACACCGCGTAACGGAGCGCCTCCGCCAGAAGGGGCGGCGCGCCCGGCGCCTCCGCGTGAGCAACGGCGCGATCCAGCGCCATCTCGATCCGCCGACCGGACTCCATCGCGTTGCCTCCCGTGTTGTGTGCGGTTGTCAGCAACAAGTGTCATTTCTTATTGACACTTTGGCGCCGGCAGATCAATCCCGTTTCCGGGGGAGAAGGTGGAGCGACCGTGGCGCAGGAGCGCGTCGTCGTGATCGGAGCGGGGATCGGTGGTCTCGCCGCGGCCGTGCGGCTCGCTCATGCCGGATTCCACACCACGGTCCTCGAGCGGGCGCAGCAGCCCGGCGGAAAGATGCGCGCCATCCCCGTCGGAGACCGCGCCATCGAGGCCGGCCCGACCGTCTTCACGATGCGCTGGGTCTTCGAGGAGCTGTTCGCGGAATGCGGTGCAGAGCTCGGGGACCGGATCTCCCTGGCGCCGGCTCGGCTCCTCGCCCGGCATGCCTGGAGCCGGGACGAGCGCCTCGACCTGTTCGCCGACATCGAGGCGTCCGCCGACGCCGTCGCGGCCTTCGCGGGACGGCGTGAGGCGGACGGCTATCGGCGCTTCTGCGCTCGCTCGGCGGAGGTCTACCGCACTCTCGAAGGGCCGTTCATCCGCGAGGGCCGGACCGGCCCCGCCGGCCTCGCGCAAAGGGTCGGCCTGTCGGGCCTCGGCGATCTCTGGCGGATCCAGCCCTTCACCACGCTCCAGTCTGCGCTGGGCAGCTACTTCCGCGATCCCCGGCTGCTCCAGCTGTTCGGACGCTACGCCACCTATTGCGGCGCCTCGCCCTACACCGCGCCGGCGACGCTGATGCTCGTCGCCCATGTCGAGCAGGCCGGAATCTGGACCGTTTCGGGCGGCCTCAGCGGCCTCGCGCGGGCCGTGGCCGATCTCGCCGCGGAGCGCGGCGCGGCCTTCCGCTACGCTGCGGAGGCCGAGCGGATCCTCACCGCGGGCGGTCGGGTCGTCGGCGTGCGCCTGGCCGACGGCACGACGGTTCCGGCCGACCGCGTCGTCTGCAATGCCGATTGCGCCGCCCTCGGCGCGGGCCTGTTCGGACCGGACGCCGCCGTCGCCGGCGAGCGGCTCGCGCCCGGCGAGCGCTCGCTGTCCGCCGTCACATTCTGCGCGGAGGCGGTGCCTGCCGGCTTCCCGCTGGCGCACCACACGGTCTTCTTCTCCCGCGATTACCGGGCCGAGTTCGACACGATCCTGCGCGACCGTCGCCTGCCCGACGATCCCACGGTCTACGTCTGTGCCCAGGACCGGGACGCGGCGGGGACCGCGCCGCAGGGGCCCGAGCGCCTGCTCATGCTCGTCAACGCACCGGCGGATGGCCGGGAGCGACCGCTCACGCCGTCGGAGACCCAGAGATGCGAGACGACCCTGATCCGCCGGTTGGAGGCCTGCGGGCTCACCCTGACCTTCGCGTCGTCGGCGGTGACCACGACGCCACGGGATTTCGACGCCCTCTTTCCCGGGACGGGCGGAGCGCTCTACGGGCGGGCGGCGCAGGGATGGGCGACGACCTTCAAGCGCGCGGGCGCCCGGACGGCGCTGCCGGGCCTCTATCTGGCGGGGGGCTCGATCCATCCCGGCCCGGGCGTGCCGATGGCCGCGCAATCGGGTCGGCTGGCAGCGGCGGCGATCCTGGAGGACCGCGATTCGATGGCCCGGTCGCGCGGGGCGGCTACGCGTGGTGGTACGTCGATGCGGTGAGCGACGATGGCCGTCACGGCCTCACGATCATCGCGTTCATCGGAAGTGTGTTCTCGCCCTACTACGCGTGGAGCGCCGAGAAGGACCCCTTCGCCCATTGCGCCATGAACGTGGTCCTCTACGGCGATCGCGGCCGCTTCGCGATGACCGAGCGGCGCGCTGCCAGCCTGTCGCGCGGCCCCGACCACATCGCCATCGGCCCGAGCGCGATGCACTGGGATGGCACGGCGCTGACCGTTCGCATCGACGAGCGCGGGGCGCCGCTGCCCCATCGACTCCGCGGCACCGTCCGTCTCGAGCCGCGCGGTTTCACGGCGGGTCCGTTCCATCTCGACAGGGCGGGCCGCCACCGCTGGTGGCCGATGGCGCCGTCCTCCCGGGTCGAGGTGGATTTCGACCAGCCGGATCTGCGCTGGAGTGGCGGAGGCTACTTCGACACGAATGACGGCGACGAACCGCTGGAGGCTGCCTTCTCCCGGTGGACGTGGTGCCGGGCGGACCTGCCGGACGGCGCCGCGATCCTGTACGACGTCCACCATCGCGACGGCGGCGGACAGAATCTGTCGCTCCGGTTCTCCGCCGACGGCAGCCGCCGCGAGATACGGCCGCCGCCCGCGGCGTCGCTGCCGGCGACCGGGTTCTGGCGGATGCCGCGCGAGACCCGCAGCGATGACGGGCGGTCGCGGGTGCTCGCGACCTACGAGGATACGCCGTTCTACGCCCGCTCGCTCCTCGCCTCGACGCTGGGCGGCGAGCCGGTGCGGGCCATGCACGAGAGCCTGTCGCTCGACCGGTTCCGCAACCCGCTGGTGCGGCTCATGCTGCCCTTCCGGATTCCTCGGCCGATGGCCCCGTGAGGGCCTGGATGTCGACGCCGCCCCTCCCGGTTCGGTGCCGACCTTCGAAGACCGTCCAGGGCCGGATGCGGTGGGCGATGCAGGCGAGCGTTGCGACGCTCAGCACGAATCCGAGGGGAAAGCCGGTCAGCCCCGCCACCTCCCGCGTGACCGCGAAGAGCGGCGCACAGCAGATCAGGACGCGTTCGTGCGGTCGCAATCCGCCCGCCCGGTGCGCGGCGAGGGCCAGCAGGAGCGTGGCCGGGACGACGGGCGCCAGATCGTAGACCGGCAGGTACGGCGACAGCATCGGCGCGGCGGCGACGAGCGCCGCCGCGTGCAGCGCCGCGTCGGTCGGGCGGCACCAGGCGCGGCAGGCCACCCCGAGGGCCAGTGCGGCGACGAGCACCTGCGCGATCCAGCCTGTGGCCATCGCGCCGCCGACCAAGCGCACGGCCCCGAACGCGCTGGCATTGAGGTCGAGGCCCGCGGCGGCGTTCTGCAGAATGATCCGATTCGTGTCTCCGAGCGTGCCGAAGAAGCCGCTCCAGGGCGCCGTGCCGAAGAGGGCCAGCGATGCGAGGCAGAGGACCAGCACCGTGGCGAGGCAGGCCGCCAGACAATCCCGCCGCCCGGTCGCCAGCAGGAGCACGGGCGCCAGCGCCGCGAAATGCGGCTTGTAGGCCAGCAGGCCGAAGCAGAGCCCGGCCAGCCAGGGGCGCCGGTCCACGAGCACCGCGCCGAGGGTCAGAAGCGACGCCGTGAACAGAGCGTTCTGGCCGTAGGCGAGGTTGCTCAAGACCAAGGGATGCGCGAGCGCGACGAAAGCCACATCCATCCGGCCGGCTGCCACGCGCATCGTCAGCGCGAACAGGGCGACCGAGAGTGCAATCCAGAGCAGATAGGCCGGCTGCGGTTCCATGAGCGCCATGGCGGCCGCCGGCAGGAGGAACACCGGCGGGTAGTGCCAGGCGAAGCGGCAATCCTGCCCGAAGGCGGCCTTCATGTTCGCCAGATGCACCGGCAGATCGTAGGGCTCGCCGCCCCGGCCCTCCAGAGCGGAACGGCCCGCCGTCCAGACCTGAGCGAAATCGTTTCCGAGCGGATCGCCGTACCAGTTCCGCCGCGGCTCCGGGCCGGTCCCGTAGACCAGCAGGACCAGGGCGAGGCCGAACGGGACCAGCACCCGGGCCGCGCGCATGGCAAAGGCGGACAGTCGGGCGTCGCTGCTCTGGAGATTCGCGAGGTCGGCCCATAAGGCAGGCAGGCGTGCGGTCGCGGGGCCCGGCGCGCGGGACTGGGGAGGCGCAGGCATCGGGCGATTTCGGTATCCAGACTTGGCGGAAGCTTAGGTTCCCGCGGTTTGAAGCCCGTTAACAGCGCTGTTTGCGGCCCGGCCCGGCTTGTGCGAGAGGGCGGCGGCTGCGATCCTTGCGCCGTCAACCGGGGCGGTCACCTTGATGCGACTGGACGAGGCGTCTTCGGCCCCGCGCGTCCTGATTTACAGCCACGACACCTTCGGGCTGGGGCATCTGCGCCGCTCGCGGGCGATCGCCAACGCGATCGTGGCGTGCAACCGCGGCGCTCAAGCGATGATCGTCTCGGGCTCGCCGGTGGTTGATCGCTTCGCCTTTGCGCCGGGCGTCCGGACCGTCCGGCTGCCGCCGGTGACCAAGTTCGCGGATGGCAATTATGCCAGCCTCGACGCGGCGACCCCCCTCGCCCGCACGGTCGAGCAGCGGTCGGCGATCATCGCCCAGGCCTGCGGCGCCTTCCGCCCCGACCTGATCATCGTCGACAAGGAACCGGCCGGCTTCCACGGCGAGTTGCTGCCGGTGCTGGAAGGCGCCGCCGACCGCGACATCCGCCTCGTCCTCGGACTGCGCGACGTCCTCGACGACGCCGATCGTCTCGTGCCCGAATGGGAGCGCAAGGGGGCGATCGAGACGATGGTGCAGTTCTACGACGAGATCTGGGTCTATGGGCTGAGCCGCATCCATCAGCCCCTCGCGGCGCTGCCGATGGATCCCGAGATCGCCGCGCGCATCGACGCGCGCCTGATCTATACCGGCTATCTGCGCCGGGACCTCCCGGAGCGCCGCGCCGGCCGCAAGGAGCCGGCCATCGCCGACGGCCCGTTCATTCTGGTCACGCCGGGCGGCGGCGGCGATGGTGCCGCCCTGATCGACTGGGTGATCGCCGCCTACGAGGCCGATCCTGCGATCCCTTTGCCCGCCCTGATTGCCTTCGGTCCCTTCCTCGATACCGACACCCGCGACGGTTTCGCGGCGCGCATCCGCGCGCTCGGCGGAAGAATCGCCGCGATCACCTTCGACAGCGAGATCGAGTTCCTGTTGCGCAAGGCCGCCGGCATCGTCGCCATGGGGGGCTACAACACCTTCTGCGAGATTTTGTCCTTCGACCGTCGCGCAATCCTCGTGCCCCGGACCGAGCCGCGGCGGGAGCAGGCGATCCGGGCGCTCGCGGCCGAGCGGCTCGGCCTCGCGCGGGTCCTGATGGAGGCCGAGGGCCGGACGCCCGGGCGCATGGCGGCCGCGCTCCGCGACCTGCCGGAGCAGGATCCGCCGTCGCGGGTGCTGGTGCCGGGTCTGCTCGACGGCCTCGACGCGGTCGCCCGCCGCGTGCGGGCGCTGACGGCGCGCGGCAGCGCGGACGAAGAGACCCGCCCGTGCCTGCAGGCCTATTCGTGAGCGCCAAACGGGTCGCCGTGGTGTTGAAGGGCTATCCGCGGCTCTCCGAGACCTTCATCGCGCAGGAGCTGGTCGCCTTGGAGCGGCGCGGTCTGTCCCTGGAGATCTGGTCCCTGCGCCGCCCGACCGACCGGGCGCGCCATCCGATGCACGGGCAGATCCGAGCCGAGGCCGCCTACCTGCCCGAATATCTGCGCGATGCGCCGCTGCGTGTGCTCCGCGGACTCGGTGCGGCGCTCCGGCGGCGGAACCTCCCCGCGCTTCTCGCGCTGTTCGCCCGCGACTTCCGGCGCGACCCGACGGCGTCGCGGCTGCGCCGCCTCGGGCAGGCCCTGGTCCTCGCCCGGGAACTGCCGGCCGACGTCGCCCATATCCATGTGCATTTTCTGCATACGCCGGCCAGCGTCGCCCGCTACGCCGCGCTGCTCACCGCGCACCGGTGGAGCTTCTCGGCGCATGCCAAGGACATCTGGACGACGCCGGACTGGGAGCTGACCGAGAAGCTGCGCGACGCCGCTTGGGGTGTGACCTGTACCCGCGACGGGCTTGCACGTCTGGACGCGCTCGCGCCCGGCCGGACGCTGCTCGCCTACCACGGGCTCGACCTCAGCCGCTTTCCGATCCCGCCGCCGCATGACACGCGCGACGGCACGGATCCGGCCCGACCGCTCCGGCTCCTCTGCGTCGGCCGGCTCGTCGCCAAGAAGGGGCACGACGATCTCATCGACGCCCTGGCCACCCTGCCCCCAGGCCTGCATTGGCAGCTCGACCTGATCGGCGGCGGAGAGCTGCGTGCTGCCCTGGAGGCGCGGGTTGGCACCTGTGGCCTCGCTGAGCGGATCCGCTTCCGGGGCGCCCTGGCGCAGCCTGCGGTGATCGAGGCCATGCGCGCGGCCGACCTGTTCGTCCTGCCGACGAAGCCGGCCCCGGGCGGCGACCGCGACGGATTGCCGAACGTGCTGATGGAGGCGGCAAGCCAAGCGTTGCCGATTCTGGCGACCGCATTCGCCGGCACGCCGGAATTCATCACCGATGGCACGCACGGGGTCCTGGTCCCACCGGGCGACCCGCCGGTGCTGGCGGCGGCGCTGAGCCGTCTCGCCGACGATCCGGGCCTCCGCCGGAGGCTGGGCGAGGCCGCCCGGGCGCGGCTTGTGCGAGACTTCTCCGAGGAGGCCGCGATCGCGCTGATCGCCGGCCGGCTGCGTGCCTCCGCGGGTCTGTCGTCGGACGTGGCCGCACACGAATCGGAGCTGCCCGCGTGCGCGTCCTGATCGCGGTCACGCATCTCTTGGGCGCGGGGCATCTCACCCGCGCCGCCGCCCTCGCCCGCGCCTTCGCGGCGGCCGGTCACGAGACGCTGCTGGTCTCGGGCGGCGTTCCGGCGCCGATGGTCCGCCGCGACGGCCTGCGCCTCGTTCAGCTGCCGCCGCTCCGGATCGCCGGCACGGAGTTCTCGACGCTGCTGGAGCCCGACGGCCGTCCGGCCGAGCCGGCGCTGCTGGCACGCCGAAGCGCCCTGATGATCGAGACCGTGACGGCCTTCGGACCGGATGCCGTCATCACCGAGCTGTTCCCCTTCGGCCGGCGCGCCCTGGCACACGAGTTCCTGGCTCTGGTGGATGCCGCTCGTGCAGGTCGGCCGCGCCCGCTCGTCCTCGCATCCGTTCGCGACATTCTCGTCGCCTCGACGAAGCCCGCGCGCATCGCCGAGGCGCACGCACGCGTGGCGGACCTCTACGACGCCGTTCTGGTACACGGCGATTCGGCTCTCGTGCCCCTCGATACCTCCTGGCCCGTCGATGCGGCCACCGCCGCGAAAGTCCGGTACACCGGCTACGTGGACGAGGGCACGGCCGCTCCGCCGGCAACCCGTCGCGCCGGCGTGCTGGTCGCCGCCGGATCCGGGCCGGCCGGGCTGCTTCTGCTCGGCGCTGCCGCCGAGGCGGCCCGGCAACGGCCGGATCTCGGCTGGCGGATCCTCGCCGGCCATGGCGTGCCCGAGGCGGCGCTGTCCGGGATCGGCCGCGATCTTCCTCCGGGCGTCCTCGGCCGTGCCCGGCCCGACTACCGCGCCCTCCTGGCCGGGGCCGCCGTCTCTGTGAGCCAGTGCGGCTACAACACGGCCATCGATCTCCTCGCCACGGGCACGCCCGCCGTGCTGGTGCCGTTCGAGGCCGGCGGCGAGACCGAGCAACGCCTGCGGGCCGCGTGCCTCGCCGCCCGCGGCCTCGCCCGGGTGCTGCCGGAATCGGAGTTGACGGCCCAAACCCTGGTCCAGGCCGTCGAGGCCCAGGCGGCTGCACCCGCCCCCGGTCCGCACGGCATCGACATCGCCGGCGCCCGGCGCACGGTGGAACTGGTCGAGAGCCTGCACGGCGTCGGTCCGGTGCGGCGCGGATCCGTTCCCGCGACGGATCCGGCCTTCGCGGTCATCGATCGCGCCCTGGATTCCGTGGCCGCCCGCGGCGGGCGTGTTCCGCTGTTCTGGCGCGACGACGATGCGATCGCGGCGAGCGCGAAGCTCGATCGGCTCGTGGGGCTTGCGGAGGCGCACGGCATCCCGCTGCTCCTCGCGGCGATTCCGTCCGGGATCGAGCCGTCGCTCCAACGGCGCCTCGAAACGGCTCCGGGCGTGAGGGTCGCCATTCATGGCCTCGCCCACAGCAACCACGCGCCCCCCGGCGAGAAGCCGGCGGAGTTCGGTGCGCACCGGCCCCTCGATATCCGGATCGCGGAGGCCGCGGCCGGCTTGCGGATCGCCCGCGCGCGGCTGGCGGAGGCCACGGTGCTGCCGGTCTTCGTCCCACCCTGGAACCGCCTCGCGCCGGATCTCGCCGCCGCCCTGCCTGATCTCGGCTATTGCGGCCTCTCGGCCGTACCCGGCCCACCGGTTCCGGGTCTGCGCCGGCTCGACGCCACGCTCGACCCGATCGACTGGCGGGGCACCCGGTCCCTGCGCGATCCGGAGGCGCTGCTGACCGGCGTCGCCGACGCCATCGTCCGTGCGCCGGAGCAGCCGGTCGGTCTGCTGACCCACCATCGCATCCATGACGACGCCCTCTGGAGCTTCGTCGCGGCGCTGATCGCGCACCTTGTCCGGCACCCGGCGATACAGCTGCTGGATCTTCGCGAGCACTTCGGCGTCGCCGCGATGGACATGGGCCCCAAGGCGTCTAAGTCTCGGGTCTCACAGATCGCGAGGACGGGTTGAGCCCGCTATTGTCCATCCGCGACCTCGCGGTCGCGTTCCGCACGGAGAGCGGCCCGTTCGAGGCGCTGCACGGCCTGTCCCTCGACGTTCACCGCGGCCGGACCCTCGCTCTCGTCGGGGAGTCCGGCTCGGGCAAATCGGTGACCGCCCAGGCGATCCTCCGGATTCTGCCCCCGGCCGCCGCCATCACCCGCGGCCGGATCCTGTTTCGGGATGGCGAAACGGAGACCGACATCGCGCGCCTCCCCGCCGACAGCGAGGCGATGCGGGCGATCCGCGGCCAGCGGATCGCGATGATCTTCCAGGAGCCGATGACCTGCCTGTCTCCGCTCCACACGGTGGGCGATCAGATTGGCGAGGCCCTGCGGATCCATACCGGTGCCGACCGCAAGGAGGCGGATGCCCGAACCGAGGAGGCGCTGGCCCGGGTCGGCTTCCCCGATCCGCACCGCGCCCTGCGGACCTATCCGTTCGAGCTGTCCGGGGGCCTGCGCCAGCGGGCCATGATCGCCATGGCGCTCATCCTGAAGCCCGCCCTGCTGGTGGCCGACGAGCCGACCACCGCGCTCGACGTCACAACGCAGGCCCAGATCCTCGCCCTGCTCGCCCGGCTCCAGGAGGAGACCGGGATGGCGATCCTGCTGATCACGCACGATCTCGGCGTGGTGGCCAACATCGCCCACGACGTGGCGGTCCTGTATCGCGGCCGCCTCGTGGAGGCGGGCCCGCGCGACACGGTGATGCGGACGCCGGGCCATGCCTATCTCCGCGCGCTCCTTCACGCGGTGCCCCGCTTCGACATGCAACCCGGCGAGCGCCTGACGCCGATCCGCCCCGCGCGGGCCGAGATACCGCCCGGGCAGAAGCCCGCGCCGCTGGCGGGGCCGCTCCTCCAGGTCGAGGGCGTCAGCAAGAGCTTCACCCTGCGCGCGGGACGGATGTGGCAGAAGCCGCGGACCGTCCATGCGGTCTCGGACGTCTCGCTCAGCCTCGCGGGCGGCCAGACGCTCGGGCTCGTCGGCGAGTCCGGATCGGGCAAAACCACCGTCTCGAAGATGATCATGCGGGCGCTGCGGCCGGATGCCGGGCGGATCCTGTTCGACGACGGCAGCGGCCCCCGGGACGTCCACGCCTTGAGCGGCGATGCGTTGTTCGCCTATCGCCGCACGGTCCAGTTCGTGTTCCAGGACCCCTACGCGTCCCTGGATCCGCGCATGACCGTGCGCCAGATCCTGTCCGAGCCGATGGAGATCCACGGCGTCCCGGCAGGAGAGCGACGGGAGCGCTGTCGTGCCCTGATGGCGATGGTCGGTCTGGAGTCGAGCGGTCTGGGCCGCTACCCGCACGCCTTCTCGGGCGGCCAGCGGCAGCGCATCGGCATCGCCCGGGCCCTCGCCCCGAAGCCGCGGCTGCTGGTGCTCGACGAGCCGGTCTCGGCCCTCGACGTCTCGGTCCAGGCCCAGATCCTGAACCTGCTCAAGGATCTCCAGGCGGCGCTGGGGCTCTCCTACCTCATCGTCTCCCACAATCTGGCAGTGATCGACTACATGGCTGACACCATCAGCGTGATGTGCCGGGGGCGCATCGTCGAGGAGGCGCCCCGCGCCGCCCTGTTCCGCCGTCCGGTGCATCCCTATACGCAGGCGCTGCTCGCGGCCGTGCCGGATCCGAGCCTCGACCATCCGCTCGATTTCGCTGCGGTCGCGGGCGACCAGAACGATCCGATGCGCTGGGAGGAGCCTTTTCGCTTGGCCCCCGACGAGGCCGGGGCGATGCGCGCGGTCGAGACCGGCCACCGGGTGCGTTTCGGCGCCGCCCACGCGGTCGAGGCCGCGTGATGCAGGCCCG
This sequence comes from Methylobacterium sp. UNCCL125, assembly GCF_900116795.1. Classification (NCBI taxonomy): domain Bacteria; kingdom Pseudomonadati; phylum Pseudomonadota; class Alphaproteobacteria; order Hyphomicrobiales; family Methylobacteriaceae; genus Methylobacterium; species Methylobacterium sp. UNCCL125. Next base: position 42,975 of record NZ_FPBW01000009.1, read on the forward strand.
GCCACCCGTGATGCTGGAGCGCCTGCGCCGCAAGGTGCTGTCGCCGCTCTTCGACCGCCTGGGCTACGACCTCGTCCCGGCGGCCCCCGACTGGAGCCACCGGCCGACGTCACCGCGCGAGGTGGCGACGCTGCTCGAATCGGCCGCCGCCATCCTGGAACGGGATCTCGCCGCCGCCGGCCTGGTTCCGGATGGCGACGTCCTCGAACAGGTCCAGGCGTTCTGGGCGCTGATCCCCACCGCGCCCGTCCGCCAGCGCCGGGGCGGCAGCGGCTTCAACGGCGCGCTGCAGCTCTACATCGCGATGCGGGCGCTGAAGCCGGATTTCGTGGTCGAATCCGGCGTGTTCCGCGGCCTCACCACCTGGGTCATCCGGCAGGCCCGCCCGCAGGCACAGATCTTCTGCCACGATCCCGACCTGTCGGGCCTCCAGTACCGCGACCGGCAGGCGCGCTACAGCACCGCAGACTGGTCGAAAGCCGACTGGTCCATGCTGGACCCGGCGCGGACGGTGGCGTTCTTCGACGACCACGTCGCCCAGGGGCGGCGGGTCGTCGAGGCGCAGGCCCGGGGCCTGACCCGTCTGCTCTTCGACGACGATGCGGCCGGACACCGGATCCACGCCCATGGCGGACCTGCGCATCCGACCATCGCGATGATCACCGGCCCCGAACGCAGCCCGGAGCCGATCCGCTGGACCCGGAACGGTCGCCACTTCGAGCAGCCGGCCGACGATTCTCTTCTCCGGCAGGCTGCAGACCTGATCGTGCGGTCGCATGCCTTCGATGACCTGCACCGGGCCACGGGCTACTCGCCGGCGCGGCTGACCTCGGTGACGCTTCGGGGCAGCCCATGAGCGCCGGGGATTTCCGGGACGACGCCTCCGCCTCCCTCCCTCGTCGCGGCAGGCGGGACGGCACGGTCTCCCGCCGCGCCCTCCTCGTCGGCCTGGGCGCCACATTGAGCTGGTCGCGCGCGCCGTCATGGGCCTTCGCAGAGACGCCGCCGACGGATGCGCCCGGTCCGCCGACCAAGCCCGCCGTCGCCGACCTCGCTGCCCATGGCCGCCGTCTCGGGACGGCAGGCGGCACGATCCGGACCCTCATCGCGAAGGCCCGGGATGTCCGCTACCTGTCGGTCTACGGCTATACCCGCTTGGTCGGCTACGATGCCGAGCTGAACCTGCGGCCCGACGTGCTGGAGCGTGTCGATGTCGAGGGCGGGCGCTTCACCTTCACGCTCCGCCAGGGCCACCGCTGGTCGGACGGCCATCCGTTCACCACGGAGGATTTCCGCTATTACTGGGAGGACGTCGCCAACGAGAAGGCGCTGAATCCCGATGGGCCGCCGGCCTTCTTCCGGGTCGACGGCAAGCTGCCGCAGGTGGAATTCCTCGACCCGGTCACGGTCCGCTACAGCTGGGACCGGCCGAACCCGATGTTCCTGCCCGCCCTGGCGGCGCCGCGGGACCCGCTGATTTACCGGCCGGCGCACTACCTGAAACCGTACCATGCCCGCTACATCGGCAAGGAGGCGGCCGACGCGAAGGCCAAGGCGCTCAAGCTCCGCAGCTGGGCGGCGCTGCACAACCGCCTCGACGACAATTACGAGCTCAACAATCCGGAATGTCCGACCCTGCAGGGCTGGGTGCCGCGGACCCGCTCGCCGGCCACCCGGTTCCGCTTCGAGCGCAACCGCAGCTACCACCGGGTCGACACGGCCGGCACGCAACTGCCCTATGTCGACACCATCGTGATGGACGTGGCTTCGCAGGGCCTCCTGGTCGCCAAGACCAACGCCGGCGAGGCCGACCTGATGTTTCGCGGCCTGACGATGCCCGATATCCCGAGCCTCAAGGAGGGTGAGGCGGCCCATCGGTACCGCACCAACCTGTGGCCCGTGGCCCGGGGATCGGAGATCGCCCTTTACCCGAATCTCACCACGACGGATCCGGCTTGGCGGCAGCTCAACCGCGACGTGCGCTACCGGCACGCCCTGTCGCTCGCCATCGATCGCCGGACCCTGAACAACACGCTGCTGTTCGGACTGGGCACCGAGGGGAACGATACGATCCTCTCGGACAGCGCCCTCTTCGAGCCGGAGATGCGGACGCTGAACGCCGTCTACGATCCGGCGCAGGCGGCGAAGCTCCTCGATGAACTCGGTCTGACCGGACGCGACGGCGCGGGCACGCGGCTGCTGCCCGGTGGGCGGCCGCTGGAGATCGTGGTGGAGAGCGACGGCGAGGCCGAGATGGTGCTGGACGCGCTGCTCCTCATCACGGAGTTCTGGCGCGAGGTCGGCATCCGGCTGATCACCAAGCCGCAGGAGCGCACCAACCTGCATCGGCGCTCCATCGGCGGCATGACCATCATGGTGGCCGCCCAGGGGCTAGACCTCGCGGTGCCGACCGCGATCATGCCGCCGACCGAGCTGAGCCCTGCCCAGCCGGAGCACTATTCCTGGCCCCTCTGGAGCATGAACGTCGAGAGCCGCGGCAAGAGCGGCGAGCCCTGCGACGTTCCGGAGGTCCAGCGACTGCTCGACCTCGACCGCCAGTGGCGCGACACCGACGACGCCGCCAAACAGGCCGCGATCTGGCGCGAGATGCTGACGAATCACGCGCGCAACACCTGGGTGATCGGCACGGTGGCGGGGGCGCTCCAGCCCGTTGTCGGCGCGGATCGCCTGATCAACCTTCCGAAGCGCGCCCTCTATTCCTGGGAACCCACTGCGATGATCGGCGTGCAGCGCCTCGACGAGTTATTCTGGGAGACAGGCGCCGACACCCGCGCGGAGGTCCGGTGATCCGTCAGATCCTTCGCCGGATCGTCACCATGGCGGTGACGCTGCTGGTCATTTCGGCGCTCGTCTTCATCATCATCAAGCTGCCGCCCGGCGACTACCTGTCCAACCGGATCATGGAGCTGCGCGCCACCGGCGATGCCAGCTCCGTGGCGAAGGCGGAGTTGCTGATCCAGCAATACGGGCTCGACCGCCCGGTCTGGCAGCAATACCTGATGTGGATCGGGGTGATGCCCGGCTCGGTGGGGTTCTCGGGCCTGCTCCAGGGCGATTGGGGCTGGTCGTTCGAGTACGACAAGCCGGTGGCCGACGTCGTCGGCGACGCCCTGTGGCTGACCCTGCTGATCAATCTGACGGCCGTGGTGTTCGTCCACGTCGTCGCGATCCCGGCCGCGATCTACTCGGCGACGCACCGGAACACGGTCGGTGACGCCGTCGTGACCCTGCTGGGCTATGTCGGCCTCGCGGTCCCGGGCTTTCTGCTGGCGCTGATCCTGCTCTTCTACGCCAACCGCTGGTTCGGGCTGTCGATCGGCGGCCTCTACGATTCGGCCCTCACCAACCAGCCCTGGACCTGGGAGAAGGTCCGCTCGCTCCTGGCGCATCTCATCGTGCCGACCCTGGTGATCGGACTCGGCGGTACGGCGGCCATGATCCGGCGGATGCGTGCCAACCTGCTGGACGAACTGGCCAAGCCCTACACGGTCACGGCCCGTGCCAAGGGCCTGCCGCCCCTGCAGGCGTTGCTGAAGTATCCGTTCCGGATGTCGCTGAACCCGTTCGTGGCGGATATCGGCAACCTGCTGCCGCACCTCGTCTCGGGTTCGGTTCTGGTCTCTCTGGTGCTCAGCCTGCCGACCGTCGGGCCGCTGCTCCTCGAAGCCCTGCGCAGTCAGGATCAGTTCATGGCCGGCTTCCTCCTGATGTTCGTCGCGGCCTTGACCCTCGTCGGCATGCTGATCTCGGACCTGATCCTGGTCTGGCTCGATCCGCGCATCCGCATGGGCCTGCGATGAACCGGCCCGCCATGAACGACGCGCTCCCCGCATCGGGACATTTCGTCGATCCGGCCCCCTTCGAGCCTGAGGCCAGGGCCGAGAGCCCGGTCGCGACGGCGTCCGCCTGGCGGCTGATCCTGCGTAAGTTCCTGCGCCATCGTCTGGCCGTGGCCTCGGCCCTGATCCTGCTCGCCCTCTACGCGATCGTGCCCTTCGTCGAGCAGCTGGCACCCTACGGCCAGGCCCGCCGCAACGGCGACTACCTCTATGCGCCGCCCCAGGGCGTTCACCTGTTCCACGCGGACCGCTTCGTCGGCCCGTTCGTCTATCCCTACCGGGCCCATCTCGACCTCGACACGTTCCGCCGCGACTACAAGGTCGACGCGTCCGCGCCGCAGCGGTTGCGGTTCTTCTGCCGGGGCGACGGCTACGACTGGCTCGGGATCGTCCACACCGACTGGCACCTCGTCTGCCCGCCGGAGAACGGGACGCTGTTCCTCCTCGGAACCGACAAGCTCGGGCGCGACCTGTTCTCCCGCATGGTCTACGGGGCCCGGATCTCCCTCACCATCGGCCTTGTCGGCGTGGCGATCTCCTTCACCCTCGGGCTCTTCTTCGGCGGTATCGCGGGCTATTTCGGCGGCGTGGTCGATGCCGGGGTGCAGCGGCTGATCGAGGTGGTCCGGTCCCTGCCCGAGCTGCCGCTCTGGCTCGCCCTGTCGGCGGCCCTGCCGCCGAACTGGAGCCCGCTGCTGATCTTCTTCGGGATCACGGTGATTCTCGGGCTGCTCGACTGGCCCGGGCTCGCCCGGGCGGTGCGCGGCAAGCTGCTGGCTCTGCGCGAGGAGGATTTCGTCCAGGCCGCCGAACTCATGGGCGCCTCGCCTGCCCGGGTGATCGGCCGGCACCTGATCCCGAACTTCATGAGCCACCTGATCGCCTCGGCGACCCTGTCGATCCCGACCATGATCCTCGGCGAGACCGCCCTGTCGTTCCTCGGCCTGGGCCTGAGACCGCCGGTGACCAGCTGGGGCGTGCTGCTCAACGAGGCGCAGAATCTTGCGGCGGTGCAGCTCTACCCTTGGCTGCTCCTGCCGGTCCTGCCCGTGCTGGTGACGGTGTTGGCCTTCAATTTCATGGGCGACGGCCTGCGCGACGCGGCCGATCCGTATCACTGACGGAGGCGGCCGTCCCTGCGCGTACGGACGGGCGTCTCGAAACCCCTAACCCGCGAGCGGCAACGGTGCGATCCGTGTCGGTGCGGCGACGCCCTTGCGCTCGAGCAGGCCCGGCGGCGGCACCGGGGCGTCGATGGTGCAGACCACGCCGGTCGGCTCGTAGCTGAGGACGACCTCGCCGGCGAGTTCCCGGGCGAGGCTGCGCTCGATCAGACGCGAGCCGAAGCCGGTCCGCGTCGGCTTCTTCACCGGCGGGCCGCCGCGCTCGGACCACCGCAGCGACAGCTGCATGTCCTCCGCGCGCCGGACTGTCCACGAGATCTCGACTACGCCGCCCTCCGCGGAGAGCGCGCCGTACTTCACGGCGTTCGTACCGAGTTCGTGCAGGGCCATGGCGATGGACAGCGCGAGCCGTGGCGGCAGACGCAGGGCCGGTCCCACGACCTGGAACCGCGAGTCCCGGCCGGCGCCGGCCTCCAGAGGCCGGATCGCGTCCGCCACGACCGCGGAGAGTTCCGCGCCCTCCCAGCTCTCCCGCGTGAGGACATCGTGGACCCGCGCCAGGGCCAGGAGGCGCGCCTCGAAGGCGGCGCGTGCCGCATCGGCCTCCGCGCCCTCCAGCCCGCGCAGCGACTGGGCGGCGATCGACTGGACCGTCGCCAGGGTGTTCTTCACCCGGTGGTTCAACTCGTGGATCAGGAGCAGCAGGTGCTCCTCGGCATTCTTCGTGTCGGTGATGTCGATGTTGCAGCCGGTGTAGCCCAGGAAATTCTGTCCGTCGTCCAGCCGCGGGACACCCTCGCACTGGAGCCAGCGCACCGCCCCCGTCCGGTCGATCACCCGGGCCTCCGTGCGGAACGGGATGCGGGCCTCGAAGGCCTCCGCGAAGGCGGTCCGGAAGCCGTCCAGATCATCGGGATGGACGATCTGGTGCCAGCCATCGTCGTTGAACTGGTTGGCCGGCAGCCCGAACAGGTGCTCGAAATGAAGATTGGCGAAGCTGACCGCCCCGGTCTCGTCGGTCATCCAGATCAGGGCCGGCGCCGAATCGGCCATGTGCCGGAAGCGCGCCTCGCTCTCGCTCAGGGCGCTCAGGCCGCGCTTGGTCTCCGCCAGCGCCCGGTCGCGCTCCTCTTCCCGGGTCCGCAGCCGGAGCGAGGCCTCGGACAGCACGACGGCGAGTCGCTGGATCTCGTGCACCGGTGAGGACACCCGCGGGATCGCCTCACCCCGGGCGAGGGCCGGCCCGGAGGCGGCCAGCAACCGGAGGGGGCGCGAGACCCGCGACCAGAGATTCACCGCCAGGAGCGACGACGTGGCGAGGACCAGCAGGCCGAAACCGGCGAACGCCCAGATCCAGCGCCGCACCCGCGCATCGACGACAGTCTGCGGGATGCTGGTGGCGACCATCCAACCCGTGAGCCGCGAGCGCGCCTCGATCACCACCACCGGCTTGTGCTGGCGGTCCTGGCCGTCCCAGACGCCGGGCGTCGCCGACTGCACCTGTCGAAGGCTGGCAAGGCGCGGCTTGCCGACCACCGCCTCGGGATCCGGCAGCCGGGCGAGAACGATGCCGGCCCGGTCGCTGATGCCGGTGGTCCAGCCCGGGACGACCTCACGGGACAGGATGCCTTGGAGGCGCGACAGGGGCACCGTGAAGCTCAGGATGTAGCCGACCTCGCCGTCGATCATCACCGGCACGCCCACCGCGTAGGTCGCCTCGCCCGGCATCGGACCCGGCACGTAGCCGCTCACCATCGCCCGTTGCGTGCCCCGGGCGAGGTCCTGATCGAAGGGGAACGCGACGATCGGCATCGGCGCCCCACGGGGAACGCCGGTGTTCACCACCTCCTGACCGTTGGGCCGGCGCAGCAGGACGTCCAGATCGATCGATTCGCGCACGAGACGCGCCTGGGCGTCGAACGCCTCGAAATCGCCCTGCCGGATCCGCGGCGAGGTGGCCAGTGTCTGGAGCACCGAGACCAGACCGGCGGTGTCGCGGTCGAGGGACAGGCCGATGCCGCGCACGTTCTCGCGGGCGTCCTGCTCGAAGCGCGCCCGCTCGGCGGAGGCGTAGCGCATCAGCAGGATGCTGGTGAACAGCAGGCCCGGGCCGATCAGCGCGATCACCAGCGCGATCAGGTAGACCTGCGTCGAGAAGCCGTTCCGCCCGAAGCGATGCAGCCGCCGCGACAGCCACGACCGGCGCGCGGGGATGATCGCCGGGACGCCCGCCCCCTCGGCTTGGTGATCCGGACTCAAGCGGGGTCCGTCCCCGGCCCGCAGTGCCCCGCAGGCGCCTTGCCGTTCCCTCGCCTCATGATCGGTCGATATGGCCGAGATCGCGCGCCGGGTCGAGGTGGTCGCGCACGCGTTGCTTCAGGGTCTTCACGTCCGGGAAGCCGCCGTCCCGCACCCGTTCCCAGAGGAGCGCATCGCCCAGCGTGATGCGGAACAGGCCCCCCGAGGCTGGGACGAGGGCGACCTCGCCGAGATCGTCGCGAAAGGTTGAGAGGAGCTCCTGCGCCATCCAGGCTGCCCGCAGCAGCCAGTTGCACTGGGTGCAGTAGGTGATCGCCACGCGCGGCCGATCCGGCCCCGTCGCGCAGGCCGCCGTCACGTCGCTGCCCTGTCTCGCGCCCGCTGGCCCATCGTGCATGGCCCCACAGCGCACCGGGCCGCGGGCCTTGTCAACCTCGCCGGCGCCCGTGGTGGCGCGCCTGCCGCCGGCGACGGCCGAACCCGGGCTCGGCAATCCGGGACGCGGAGGCGCTTCGCCGGCCCGTCTCCGAGCGGCAAAGATCGTCGGCCGCGCTTGACGTCCCGGGCCGCCGCGCTCTAGAACGCCGGCCACCGGGTTGCGGCGCCCTCGGGGGCGAGCGGCTCGATCGCGTGCGTTGAAACGGCACGCCGGTACGGACGGTTAGCACAGCGGTAGTGCGTTCCCTTCACACGGGAAAGGTCGCAGGTTCGATCCCTGCACCGTCCACCATCCCGCTCCCATCCCCAGACGGTCTGATCCCGCGGACCACCGTGTCGGTTTGCCGCCCGAAATGCGCGTGCTAAGGGCGCTCGATCGGTGAACGCATAAGCTTGGACCCGGCCCGATCCGGGTCGCAGGTCGCGGCAGGGGAAGGGCGGGAACAGCCATGAAGGATATCCTCGACAAGCTCGAAGAGCGGCGGGCGCAGGCCCGGCTCGGCGGCGGTGAGAAGCGCGTCGAGGCGCAGCACAAGCGCGGCAAGCTCACGGCGCGCGAGCGGATCGAACTCCTCCTCGACCACGGGTCGTTCGAGGAATTCGACATGTTCGTGCAGCACCGCTCCACCGATTTCGGCATGGAGAAGCAGAAGATCCCGGGCGACGGCGTCGTCACCGGATGGGGCACGATCAACGGCCGCACGGTCTTCCTGTTCTCCAAGGACTTCACGGTGTTCGGCGGCTCCCTGTCGGAGGCGCACGCCCAGAAGATCGTGAAGGTCCAGGACATGGCGCTGAAGATGCGCGCCCCGATCATCGGCATCTTCGACGCCGGCGGCGCCCGCATCCAGGAGGGCGTTGCGGCGCTCGGCGGCTACGGGGAGGTGTTCCGCCGCAACGTCATGGCTTCGGGCGTGATCCCGCAGATCTCGGTGATCATGGGCCCCTGTGCGGGCGGCGACGTCTATTCGCCGGCCATGACCGACTTCATCTTCATGGTCCGCGACACGAGCTACATGTTCGTGACCGGCCCCGACGTGGTGAAGACCGTCACCAACGAGGTCGTCACGGCCGAGGAGCTCGGCGGCGCCAAGGTCCACACCACCAAGTCGTCCATCGCCGACGGCTCGTTCGAGAACGACGTCGAGGCGATCCTGCAGATCCGCCGCCTCCTCGACTTCCTGCCGGCCAACAACACCGACGGCGTGCCGGAGATCACGAGCTTCGACGACGTCAGCCGCATCGATGCATCCCTCGATACGCTGATCCCCGACAATCCGAACAAGCCCTACGATATGGGCGAGTTGATCCGCCGCGTCGTGGATGAGGGCGACTTCTTCGAAATCCAGTCCGCCTACGCCCGCAACATCATCACCGGCTTCGGCCGGATCGAGGGGCGCACCGTCGGCTTCGTGGCGAACCAGCCGCTCGTGCTTGCGGGCGTCCTCGATTCGGACGCCTCGCGGAAGGCCGCGCGGTTCGTGCGCTACTGCGACGCCTTCGATATCCCGATCGTGACCTTCGTGGACGTGCCGGGCTTCCTGCCCGGCACGGCCCAGGAATATGGCGGCCTGATCAAGCACGGCGCAAAGCTGCTCTTCGCCTATTCGCAGGCGACCGTGCCGCTGGTGACGATCATCACCCGGAAGGCCTTCGGCGGTGCCTACGACGTCATGGCCTCCAAGCACGTCGGTGCGGACGTCAACTACGCTTGGCCGACCGCCCAGATCGCCGTGATGGGCGCCAAGGGCGCGGTGGAGATCATCTTCCGCAGCGAGATCGGCGACCCGGAGAAGATCGCGGCCCGCACCGGCGAGTACGAGGACCGCTTCCTGTCACCGTTCGTGGCGGCCGAGCGCGGCTACATCGACGAGGTGATCATGCCGCACTCGACCCGCCGCCGGATCGCCAAGGCCCTCGGCATGCTCCGCACCAAGAAGATGGAACAGCCCTGGAAGAAGCACGACAACATCCCGCTCTGACACGGGCGCGGTGGCCGGCGGCACGCTCCGCCGGCCTCTCAACTGCGGTCGCTGTTCTCGATCACCGCGCACAGGGTCAGCGGACCCTTGTCGGGCGACACCATGGCCGAACAGGTCACCCGAGCGCCGCCGAGATCGACATTGCTGTGGCGCAGCTTGGTCGCGGTGGCCTGGGCCCGGTGCGCGGCCTCCGTGATGACGGAGGCATCGATGCCCGTCACCGCGTGGCCGGCCTTGCCGAACACGTCGAAATAGCGATCCGGCGGAGTGGCGCCCCGATATTGGGCGCCGACCGACGAGTGGTCCGGTCCGCCGCAGGCGAGGGTCAGGGTCATGTCCTCACCGGCCGTGAAGCTGGCATAGTCGCTCCGGCGATCCGTAGTCTTGGCCGCAGTCTCGCCGGTCACCTTGTCGATCAAGGTGTCGCAGGATTGCGCCCGGGCCGTTCCCGAGCCGGCCGCGAGAATTGTGAAGACGATCAGGGGGAAGAGTGCGCGCATACCCGCGAGGTAGCGCGACGGCGCCCAAAGGCGAGCCAACCGGCGCTTCGGCGCCTCCGACCCGCCATGGTCCGGATCAGGCGGATTCGCCCCGTTGCGGGTCGAGAGCGGCCCCCGCGCCGGCGAGAAGCCGTCGCTTCAGGCGGGCGATGCCCTCGCGCTGCAACTCACTCGGCGGAGAATGCGCGCCAGCCACCTGGGTCAGCATCGCGATCAACTGCTCCCGCTCGGCCGGTGTCAGCGCGTCGCGCAGCAGCGGAGCCAGCGCGTCGGTGACGTGCGAGAAGGGAAGCCGCGCCTGCGTGTAGCCCCAGGCCCGCTCGAAGGTTGCCGAGATCCGCTCCACCTCCAGGGGCGTCTCCATGTATTCGAGGATCCGCGTCTTCTCGCTGGCGGTCAGGGGGCTGCCCGTACGGACCAGCTGAATCATCAGGATGATCGCGGCCAAGCGGGGATCGCGGACACGCTGCAGCGGCGTTCCGACGAGGTTCTCGAAGGTGGACACGGCGCGGCGCTGGAGCCCCTTCGTGTCCCGGTTGACCTCCTGCAGACCCTTGACGGTCCCGTGCGTCCGCAAGATCCAGAACAGTCCCGCAACGATGAGACCGATGAGGCCGAGCAGGATCGGCATGAACGTCCCCAGATCGAATCGATGCGGGACGGTCCCATGCACATCTCGATGTGTCAAATTGCCGCCGAAAGCCTCCGGGCACCGGAATTCATCATCTGATCTACAAAATTCCGATCGCATGACTTGCGCGCGGCTGGATTGTGCTTCGACGATCCATCGATCGTCTGACAGTCGAGCGGCGGTCCCGCGAATGCCCCGCGTTCAGCTGGCGGCTGTCACCGCGTCCGTCTTGCCGAGTTCGAGGAGGACGATCTCGGGAGGGACGCCCATCCGCACCGGGATGCGGCTCATCCCGAACCCGCCCGAGACGATCATGTGGCGGCCGTCCTGGATGACATGGCCGTAGGAATAGTCGTGTCCCTGCACCTTGCGGATCGCGGGGGCGTGGCCGAACAGGCGAATTTGGCCGCCATGGGTGTGCCCGGCGAGGGTCAGGGAGACGCGGTCGGGCACGGCGACGAAGATGTCGGGCTCGTGCGCCATCAGGATCACGGGTGCCGAATCGGTGATCGGATCGAGCGTTCGCGGCAGGTCGGCCAAGCTGAACGTGTTCCACGCGTCGAAGAAGGGCTGTTGGTCGCCGAGACCGGCGAGCCAGAACGGCCGGCCGTCCTTCACCAGGCGCACCGCACGATTCTCGAGAACCGGGATACCCTGTGCCTCCAGCAGGCGCCTGACCGCGGGCACGCCGCGACCGTTCCTCTGGACCGTATGGTCGTCCCACCAATCGTGATTGCCGAGGATCGCGTGCGTGCCGAGGGGCGCCTTGAGTTCGGTCATCATCCGGGCGAACTGATCGAGCGGCAGCTTGCGCCACGCGATCCGCCCGGCCGGATAATCGCCGAGCAGAAGCACCAGATCCGGCTCGAGCGCGTTGGTCGCTTCGACGATCTGCGCCACCCGGTCGAACGGCATGAACGGCTCGCAGATGTGGAAATCCGCCAGGACCGCCACCCGTAGTTGCAGCGACGGATCCCACCGCGGCAGGGTCGGCGCATAGGATGTCACCACCAGCCGATGCAGCGGCTCGATGTCGAGGGCATAGACGCCGGTGGCGGCGGTGATGCCCGCGCCTGCAGCGAGCCCCGTCAGGACTTGCCGTCGGCTCGGCATGATCAGCATCGCGACAACACCCGTTGGCTCCGAACTACGCCGGTGTCCCGCTAGGAGCGCAGTCCGGCGAAAGCGGGGCAAGACTGGATTTCACGATCGCGCTTTGCCGCTTCGAAACCGCGAGACGGACCATGGCCTGCCGCCCCGCTCGGTTTATAAGGCAGTGTCTCGTCCAGCGAAGTGATCCGGAACCAGATGTTGAACCGCCCCCTGCGCATCGGCACCCGCGGCTCTCCGATGGCGCTCGCGCAGACCGGCATGGTGCGGGACCAAATCGTCGCCGCCAATCCGGGCCTGGAGACCGAGTTGGTGGTCGTGACCACCGTGGCCGACAAGATCCTGGACCGGCCGCTCTCCGAGATCGGCGGCAAAGGGTTGTTCACCAAGGAACTCGAGCAGGCGCTGTTCGCCGGCGAGGTCGACGTCGCCGTGCACTCGATGAAGGACGTGGAGACCTGGCTTCCCGACGGGCTCACCATCGCCTGCATCCTCGAACGTGACGATCCGCGGGACGCATTCCTGTCGCCGCACGCGGATGGTCTGGCGGGGCTGCCGGCGGGCGCGCGGATCGGGACCTCGTCGCTGCGCCGCGGCGCGCAGGTTCTGATGCGGCGGCCCGATCTCCGGGTCGTGCCGCTGCGGGGCAACGCCAACACCCGGATGCGCAAGCTCGAGGCCGGGGAATGCGACGCGACGCTGCTCGCCCTGGCGGGCCTCCAGCGCCTCGGGCTGGAAGACATGGCCCGCAGCGTCCTGTCGGTCGAGGAGATGCTGCCGGCCGTGGCACAGGGGGCACTGGGCATCGAGTGCCGTACGGACGACGCGGTCATCCGCGACCTCCTGGCGCCCATCGCCTGCACCCGGACCACCATCGCGGTGTCGGCCGAGCGATCGCTGCTCGCGGAACTCGATGGATCCTGCCGGACGCCGATCGCCGCCCTGGCGCAGATCGACGGGGATGTCCTGCGGATCGACGGCTTGCTGTTCCTGCCCGACGGCAGCCGCCACTGGTCCGCGTCCCGACAGGGGCCCGTGACGGATGCGGAGCGGATCGGCGAGGAGGCGGGAGCCGCCCTCAAGGCGGCTGCCGGCGACACCTATACCCGTCACCTGCAGTAGAAGACGGGCCGCAGGACCCACGCGCCCGATCGCCTTCACGCAGGCCGGTGCGGATGGCGACCGGCCGCCGCCCTGTGGCGGGGGCCGTGACGTGCTGGAGGGCGAATTTGGGGCCTGACGTCGCCCGTCGCTGACAGAGCCCGGATCCGCCGACGGGCGCTCTCAGCGCCTGGCCAGTCGGCCGGGACCTGTGCGGTGCGGATCGCCTCAGTCCGGCTCGCGATCGCGATCACGCCGGATGCTGCGGCGGACCACGATGAGCTGCCAAATCCCCACCCCGAAAGCCAGGGCGAAGACGAGGCCGATATCGAAAGCCGCGAACAGCCCGTCGCTCACCGATGTCCTCCAGGCCGCAGGTCAGGACGGCGCCGAGCGGCCGAACGTCTCGCGCTCGCGCATCCGCTCGATCAGATCGAGGACGTGCACGACCCGGCCGCCGACATCCCACCACGGCCGCAGCGCCGGGCGCCGACGCGTCGGCACGAGCGGTTCGCGCGCGACGGCCTCGATCAGGAAGGCGGCTTCCGGCAGGGAAGGCCCGCCGAGGCCGGCCGCGACCGCGGGCATGCGGGCTGCGCGGGCGATCAGAACCAGCTTCCGTGCCGTTCCGACCCGGGCGCGGTGCTGGACCGATTCAAAGTCGTGCGCCGCCACCACGCGGCCGATCTCGGCATAGATCAATCCGGCCGCCCGGATCGACGACCGGCAGCCGCGCGGCAGCGCTGCGATCCCGGCCTCCGCGCGGGCATAGAGGACGTCCGCTTCGGCGAGGAGGCGGGCCACCACCTTGGCCAGCGCCGGGCTCGGCCGCGGATCTGCGAGGAATGCCTCCGGATCGAGTCCAGCCGCATCCATCCAGTCCAGCGGCAAGTAGAGACGGCCCATCCGGGCATCCTCGCCGACGTCGCGGGCGATGTTGGTGAATTGCATCGCGGCGCCGAGGTCGCAGGCGCGGGCCAGGGCGTCCGGTTCGCGGGTGCCCATGATCAGCGCCATCATGGCACCGACGGAGCCGGCGACACGGGCGGCGTAGGCATGGAGCGCCCCCAGATCGGCGTAGCGCCGGCCTTCGGCGTCCCAGGCAAAGCCTTCGATCAGGGCACGCGGCAGGGCCTCCGGGATCGCGTACGTGGCGACGATCTCCGAGAAGGCCCGGTCGGCGGGAGCGTCGGCGGGTCGCCCGGCATAGGCACGGCCGATGCGTGCCTCGAGGCGGGCCACGGCGTCGCGTCGTCCGGCCGGATCGACCGCGTCGTCGACGAGGTCGTCCGAGAGTCGGCAGAAGGCGTAGAGGCCGTAGGCCGCCTCGCGGACTTCGGCCGGCAGCAATTGGCCGGCGGCGAAGAAGCTCTTCGAACCGGCCCGGATCGCGACCCGGCAGGCGGTGCGGTCGGCCGCGGCGGCGAATTCAGGCGGTAACGCGGGCATCGGGGACCACGCTGTCGAGAATACGGGCGGAGGAGAGCACGCCGGGCAGGCCCGCACCCGGGTGTGTGCCGGCGCCGACCAGGTAAAGGTTGCGGACGGTGTTCGACCGATTGTGCGGCCTGAACCACGCCGATTGGGTCAGCACCGGCTCCAGACCGAAGCCCGAGCCCCGGTAGCTCAGGAAATCGTCCTGAAAATCCAGAGGGGTCGTCAACTTGGACGTGACGATGGACTCCGACAGGCCGGGCATCACACTCGCCTCCAGCATGGCGGCGATCCGGCGCCGATACGGTTCGGCAAGCGCCTGCCAATCCTGGCCACCCGCGAGATTCGGCACCGGGGCCAGGACGTAGAAGGCGTCGCATCCCGGGGGGGCGAGACTCGGGTCGGTGGCGGTCGGCCGGTGCAGGTAGAGGCTCGCGTCCTCGGCCAAGACCTTCCGGTCGAAGATGTCGGCCAGCAGTTCGCGGTAACGCGGTCCGAGCAGAATCGTATGATGATCTACCCCCGGATACTGCCGATTGGTGCCGAAATACCAGACGAAGAGCCCCATCGACGAGCGGGCCCGCCGAAACCGGGTGCGGCTCCAGCGCTGCGCTTCCGGCAGCAGACTCGCATGCGTCACGGCCGAGTCGGCGTTGGAGACCACGAGGTCGGCGCCGATCACCTCGCCGCTGGTCAGTACGACACCCGTGGCAGCGCCCTCCTCCACCTCGATGCGCGCGACGTCGACGCCGAGGCGGAGGCGGCCGCCCTGTGTCCGGATCAGACGCACCAAGCCGTCGACCAGCTGCCCGGTCCCGCCCATGGCGAAGTGGACGCCCCAACGCCGCTCGAGATCGGCGATCAGGCAATAGATGGCGCTGGCTCGGAACGGGTTGCCGCCGATCAGCAGCGGGTGAAAGCTGAACACCGTGCGCAGCCGCTCGTCGCGGATGAACCGCGCCACCACCTCGTAAACGGAACGGTGTCCGGACAGGCGCAACAGGTCGGGTGCGATCTTGAGCATCGATCCGACACTGCCGAAAGGCACATGACCGAGCTGCTCGAAGCCGATCCGGCAAACGGCCCGGCTGTGAGCCATGAAGCGCTCGTAGCCCGCGACGTCGTCCGGTGCGAAGCGCGCGACCTCGGCGCGCATGCGATCCACGTCGCCACTGTAGGCGAAGGATGTCCCGTCGGCGAAGCGGATCCGGTAGAACGGATCCATCGGCACCAGCGTCACATCGTCCGCGAGCTGGCGGCCGGCGAGCTGCCAGAGTTCCTCGAAAAGCTGCGGGGCCGTGACGATCGTCGGACCGGCATCGAAGGTGAAGCCGTCCTGCCGATGGACCCGGGCACGGCCCCCGGCCTGGGCCAGGCGTTCGAGGACGGTGACGCGGTAGCCCCGCGCACCCAAACGGATCGCGGCGGCGAGACCCCCGAAGCCTGAGCCGACGACGACGGCGTGCGGACGCCCATCGATCGAATGCGCAACCCTGTGGTCGACCGCGAGTGTCAGCATTGGTTGACACTACTGCGGCCTTTCACCGACGCGCAAGGTCGAAGTGCCGTCCGCCGTGCCGGGTCCCAGTCGTTCAGAACTCGCCGGCCAGTCCGGCGCGGACGCCGACGGCGTTGTCGCCGCCATAGGCCATGCCGGCCGTGACCGCGATCGGGACGCAGCAGGTCGGCAAGCGGTGCGCTACCGCAAGGCCGCCGGCCCACTCGCCTCGATAGGTCGCGCCATTCGTTGCCCAGGTGGTCTTGCCCGGCGCGGACGGCATCGGCGCGGTCGCCATCGCGATGGCCATCGCCACGCCCTGCCGGGCCTCCTTGCGGGTCTGGATGGCGTAGCGCTGCACGGAATCCGTCTTGGCCTCCAGCGCGTTGACCTGTCCCTGGACCGAATCGATCCGGTTGCCGAGACCTGCGATCGTCGACGGCCCGTAGGCCGAGGCCGCAAGGTTGCCGCTGGCATCGGTGGTCACGAAGGCCGTCGCTCCGCTCTGAGCGGCAGCGCTCGCCTGAGATGCGACGCCGGCCAGCCGGTAGGTGTTGGCGGAATTGCCGATCGCCACTTGGTTGGCCTGCGTGGTCTTCACGTTGGCGCCGATGGCGATCGTGTTGGCTTGGTTGGCGGCAGCCCCGTTGCCGAGCGCGACGCTGTTGTTTCCGGCGGCCGAAGCGGCCGCGCCGATGGCGGTGGAACCTGTCCCGGTCGCGCCGGCGACGAACCCGAGCGCTGTGCTCCCGGCCCCCGACGCCGCAGACGCCGTACCGATGGCCGTTCCGCCGAGGCCCTGAGCGCTCGCCGCAAAGCCGAGGGCGACGCTGCCGGTATTCGCCGCGCTCGCGCCGGTGCCCACGGCGGTCGATGCAGAACCGGCCGCACTTGAACCGGCGCCCACCGCGAGGGCGTCGGCGCCGACAGCGATCGGGGCGGCCAAGCCGCTGGTGTTGTTGGCGGCGACGCCGGTGATGCTGGACAGCTGTGAGAGCCTCAGGTCGGTGATTACGGTCTGGCCCTGGGACTGCGTGATGGTCCCTGTGACGATGTAGAGACCCTGATTGGCGCTGGCGGCTGCTCCGCTTCCCGCTGTTCCGCCGGTCCCGCCGCCGGTCACATTTCCGCCGTTTCCGCCGGTGGTTCCAGTTCCGCCAGTTCCGGTTCCGCTCGCCGTCCCGAGGTTGAGACCGGTGCCGAGCAGTCCGTCGCCTGGGCCAGTCGTGCCGACGACCAGACCGGTTCCGAGGACGCCTCCGCTCGTGGTCCCGACGTTGAGGCCGGTCCCGAGGATGCCGGTCCCGGGAGCGGTGGTGCCGAGCGTCACGCCGGTGCCGAGAATGCCACTCTTGGTTGTGTCCAGGGTGCCGCGAAGAAGCTGCGCCTGGACCGGTGTCGTCTGCGCCGTGCAGATCAGGAGGCCGGCGGTGAGCGGGATGGTCGGCGTGATCCACCAGCGGGGGACGGCGAGCCAGGCAGCCCGGGCGTGAGCCGGCACGAGGGTCGAGGGACGCATCTGGAACTCCATTGCTGCGCAGCGGGACGGGGTTCCGAACCGGCCATGCAACTCAGCGATCAGCGAGCGGGAACAGAATGCATCTTCTAGTGGAATAATTAACGCTAACTTTCGGTTGTATTGATATTGGAAGTGCCCGTACAGATAGGTGTTCTCCCGGCGGCCGAGGGGGCACCGGCAGCCGCCTCAGAAAACGCGTGTTTGCGCGGCGATATCCCGACGGAAAGGGGCTATAGGGGCTTGGAAATCCGAGCTTTCGGCAGGGAACGGACGCGTGATGGACGGTCGAGGTCAGACCATTTTCGTGGCGGGCCATCGGGGCATGGTGGGCTCGGCGATCGTGCGTCGGCTGCGTGAGCTGGGCCACGAGCGCATCCTCACGGCCGACCGCCAGAGTCTCGACCTTCTCGATCAGGCGGCGGTCCGTCGCTTCTTCGCCGACAACCGAATCGATCAGGTCTACCTTGCGGCCGCCAAGGTCGGCGGCATCCACGCCAACAACACCTATCCCGCCGAATTCATCCACGAGAACCTGCTGATCCAGTCGAACCTGATCGACGCCGCGCACACGCACGATGTCGACCGGCTTCTGTTCCTCGGCTCGTCGTGCATCTACCCGAAGCTGGCCCCGCAGCCGATGCGGGAGGACGCGCTCCTGACCGGGCTCCTGGAACCGACCAACGAGCCCTACGCGATCGCCAAGATCGCCGGGATCAAGATGTGCGAGAGCTACAACCGCCAATACGGGCGGCGCTACCGCAGCGTCATGCCGACGAACCTGTACGGGCCGAACGACAATTTCCATCCCGAGAACGCCCATGTCCTGCCGGCGCTGATGCGCCGCCTGCACGAGGCGAAGGTCGAAGGCCGCCCGTCGGTCACGGTCTGGGGCACCGGCCGGGCGATGCGCGAGTTCCTGCACGTGGACGACATGGCCCGCGCCAGCGTCTTCGTGATGGAGATGGACGACGGGGTCTACGCGGCCAACACGCGGCCGGACCTGTCGCACATCAATGTCGGCACTGGCGAGGATTGCACCATCCGGGAGTTGGCCGAGGCGCTGGCCCAGGTAATCGGCTACGCAGGCCAGCTCGACTTCGACGCCACCAAGCCCGACGGGACGCCGCGCAAGCTGATGGACGTGTCGCGCCTCAGGGCCATGGGCTGGCGGCCGGAGATCGGCCTAGAGGACGGGCTGCGCCAGACCTATGGATGGTTCCTCGAGAACCACGCCTCGATTCGGAGCTGAACGGCCGCGCCGGCGCGGCCGCCTCATCCTTTCACTCCATCGCCACCGACCATCCGCTCGGGGAGGAGACGGTTCATGGCCCATCGGCCACCCGATGACAGCGCCGATGCGCGACGCCGAAAGTTCCTGCAGAGCTTCCAGAACTTCGACGCGAACAGCCGGTTTCCCGCACCGTACGTCCAGTTCGCCGGCAAGCCGCTGACGGTCGCGGGCGGCCAGGATTGGCGCTACGACGCCCTCGGGTATCGCAACGACGCGCATGCGGATACGCGGCCATCATCCGAGACGCTGCGGGTCTTCGTCGTCGGCGACAGCACCCTGATCGACGGACAGGTCTTCGCCGATACCGTGCCGGGGCGGCTGGAGACCGGGCTGAAGCAGGCCCATGGGGCGGGGGCGCGCGTCTACAATTTCGGCGCCGTCTCAGCCTGCCTGAATCAGATGATCGCCCTGGTCACGACGCGGCTGATGGATCTTCAGCCCGATGTCATCCTGATCGTCGGCGGAGCGACCGACATCTTTCAGCCCTGGAGCTTCGATCCGCGGGCCGGCGTTCCATACAATCACTTCGCCAATGAAAGTCTCTACGATTACTTCTTCGACCCGAGGAAGAGCGCAGAGGACACGGTAGCACTGTCCTATGACGGCCTGCAGGCGATGATCTTCGACCGTCTCGAGAATCTGCGGGCGCTGACGAACTGGCAGTCCGAGATCTGGGAATGGGAGGTCGTGCGGCAGTTCGAGCTGGCGCTCAGGCGGCTCGCGCGACTCGCTCCCGGCATCGGTGCCCCGGTTCGGTTCCTCCTGCAGCCCACGATCGTCCGCAAGGGCGCGCCCGTCGGCACGGAGGCGGGCACGGCCTCCGACGCGTTCCTGGCCTATCTCGATCGCCAGTATGCACGTTTCGAGGGTGTTCTCGGCCGGCTGGATACGCAGGATTCAGCCTTTGCGGCCCGGGACCTCAGCCGCCTGTTCGAAGGCGACGCCCGAAACCTTTTCACGGACATCGTTCACGTGACCTCAGAGGGCCGGCAGATGATGGCGGACCGCCTCCAGGCGGAGGTGGCCGAGACCCTCGGGACCGCGACGCCGGCCTGAACCGTGCGCGAACCGATCGTCTTCATCGGGGATTCGATCACCGAATTGTGGGGCTTCCACCGGGCCGGCACCTTCGAGGCCTACAACCTGATCCCCCGCGGCGGGTCCGGTCAGACGGCCCGCTGGATCACCATGCGGTTTCGGCGCGACCTCGAGGAAACGCGAGCCCGGGGCGTGCATCTTCTGTGCGGTGTGAACGATATCGGCCGCAACGAGGGCTTCTTCGTCCCGGCCGACGAGATCGCCCGAACGCTCGCCGGCATGCTCGACGAGGCCCGTGCCATGGGCGTGAAAGCCTGGATCGGCTCGATCATGCCCGCCGCCAGCATCCCCTGGAATCCGGAGGTGCGCGACGCGCCGGCGATGATCGCGGCGGTCAATGCATGGTTGCGAGACCATGCGCACGAGCACGGCGCGACATTCATCGACTACCATGCGGTGCTGGCGACCGAGACAGGCGGACTCCGGCCCGAATACGGCACCGACGGGCTTCATCTGAGCCCGGCCGGCTACGCCGCCATCGAGCCGCTGATGCTCGCCGCGCTCGGACGCATCCCGCCGCCGACGCCCGGAGGGGTGGGGCGGGGCGCAGCCAAGGTCCGCCGGCGGTGGATCGGTCTTGCGGTGGCGGCGGCAGCGCTCCTCGGTGCTGCCGCCGTTCTGGTTCTCGGCGCCCGCTGATCAGAGCCGGCGCACCGCCCCGTGGGCCGCGCTGGTCGTCAGCATGGCATAGGCACGCAGTGCCGTACTCACCTTGCGCTTGCGCGGGGTCGCCGGCTGCCAGCCCGCCGCGTCCTGCGCGAT
Source organism: Methylobacterium sp. UNCCL125 (assembly GCF_900116795.1). NCBI lineage: Bacteria > Pseudomonadati > Pseudomonadota > Alphaproteobacteria > Hyphomicrobiales > Methylobacteriaceae > Methylobacterium > Methylobacterium sp. UNCCL125. The sequence goes on from NZ_FPBW01000009.1 coordinate 63,582, forward strand.
CCGCCGCCGATCCAGCTCCGCCTGATCCACGTCCAGATGAATGCGCCGGTTCGGGATATCGATGGCGATCCGATCGCCATCGCGCACGAGGCCGATCAGGCCACCCTCGGCGGCCTCCGGCGAGACGTGGCCGATGGACAGGCCCGAGGAGCCGCCGGAGAACCGCCCGTCGGTGACGAGGGCGCAGGCCTTTCCGAGCCCCTTCGATTTCAGGTAGCTCGTCGGATAGAGCATCTCCTGCATGCCGGGGCCGCCGCGGGGCCCCTCGTAGCGGATCAGCACCACCTCGCCGGCCGTGACCTTGCCGTTGAGGATGCCGTCGACGGCCGCATCCTGGCTCTCGAACACCCGCGCCGTCCCGGTGAAGGTCAGGATCGAGGCATCGACGCCTGCGGTCTTCACGATGCAGCCCTGCTCGGCGAGGTTGCCGTAGAGGACCGCGAGCCCGCCATCCTGCGAATAGGCGTGTGCGGCATCGCGGATGACGCCGCCTTCCCGGTCGAGATCGAGTTCGTCGAAGCGCGATTCCTGGCTGAAGGCCACCTGGGTCGGCACGCCGCCCGGGGCCGCCCGGTAGAAGGTCTGGACCGACGCGCTCGGCGCGGCGCGCACGTCCCAGCGGGCAAGGGCGTTGCCCAGCGTGCCGGCCGAGACGTTGCCGACCTCGGTGTCGATCAGACCGGCCCGGTCGAGCTCGCCGAGGATCCCCATGATGCCGCCGGCCCGGTGCACGTCCTCCATATGGACGTTGGCCACCGCAGGGGCGACCTTGCACAGCACCGGCACCCGCCGGGACAGCCGGTCGATATCGGCCATGGTGAAGGGCACCTCGCCCTCGTGCGCCGCCGCCAGCAGGTGGAGGACCGTGTTGGTCGAGCCGCCCATGGCGATGTCGAGGGTCATGGCGTTCTCGAACGCCTTGAAGCTCGCCACGGCGCGCGGCAGCACGCCCGCGTCGTCCTGCTCGTAGTGGCGGCGGGCGAGATCGACGATGAGGTGACCGGCCTCCACGAACAGGCGCTTGCGGTCGGCATGGGTGGCGAGCACCGAGCCGTTGCCCGGCAGCGCAAGGCCCAGCGCCTCGGTGAGACAGTTCATGGAATTCGCCGTGAACATGCCCGAACACGATCCGCAGGTCGGGCAGGCCGAGCGCTCGATCACCGCGACATCCTCGTCGGAGATGCGGTCGTCGGCTGCGGCGATCATCGCGTCGACGAGATCGACCTTCCTGGCGATGCCCGGCAGCTGGACCTTGCCGGCCTCCATCGGGCCGCCCGAGACGAACACCGTCGGGATGTTGAGGCGTAAGCTGGCCATCAGCATGCCGGGTGTGATCTTGTCGCAGTTCGAGATGCACACCATCGCGTCGGCGCAATGCGCGTTGACCATGTACTCGACGGAATCGGCGATCAGCTCCCGGGACGGCAGCGAGTACAGCATCCCGTCATGGCCCATGGCGATGCCGTCATCCACCGCGATGGTGTTGAACTCCTTGGCGACGCCGCCGGCGGCCTCGATCTCGCGGGCGACCAGCTGGCCGAGATCCTTGAGGTGGACATGGCCGGGCACGAACTGGGTGAACGAGTTCACCACGGCGATGATCGGCTTGCCGAAATCGGCATCCTTCATGCCGGTGGCGCGCCAGAGGCCGCGGGCGCCGGCCATGTTGCGGCCGTGGGTGGTGGTGCGGGAACGATAGGCGGGCATCGAGAGCTTCGACTGGTTCAAAGGTGAAAGGCTTCTGCGCCGGTGCTCGCGCCTCTGCAAGCGTCGCGGAAGGGGCCGCCCCCGTGGCATGCTCCTGGCAGATGGCAGGAGGGAGGGAGCATATCGTGATGACACAGGTGGAATCGCTCCGGCGGGCTATCGCGCAGGGCCAGGGTCGCACGGAGGCTGACCTCGTCCTGAAGGGCGGCCGTTTCCTCGACCTCGTCACCGGGGCGCTTGTCGCCTCCGATATCGCGATCTGCCGCGACCGCATCGTCGGCACCTTCGGCCACTATCGCGGGGCGCGGGAGATCGACATCTCCGGCAAGGTCGTTGTGCCGGGCTTCATCGACACGCATTTCCACGTCGAATCCTCGCTGATGCCCCCGCAGGAATTCGAGCGCTGCGTTCTCCCCCACGGCGTCACCACGGGGATCTGCGACCCGCACGAGATGGCCAACGTTCTCGGAACGGACGCCTTCCGATGGTTCCTCGCTTCGTCCGAAACGCTGGCGATGGACCTGCGCGTGCAGCTCTCGTCCTGCGTCCCGGCCACCGACCATCTGGAAACCTCGGGGGCGCGGATCGACGCGCAGGATCTGTTGTCCTTCGTCGGCCACCCGAAGGTCATCGGGCTCGCCGAATTCATGAACTTCCCCGGCGTGCTGGCGGCCGATCCCGGCGTGCTCGACAAGCTCGCCGCGTTCCAGGGCCGGCATATCGACGGTCACGCCCCGCTCCTGCGCGGCCTCGGACTGAACGCCTACATCGCGGCCGGCATCCGCACCGAACACGAGGCCACCACGCCGGAAGAAGCCCTGGAGAAACTGTCCAAGGGGATGATGGTGCTGATCCGAGAGGGCTCGGTCTGCAAGGATCTGCACGCGCTGGCGCCGATCCTGACCGAGCGGACGGCGCCGTTCCTGGCCTTCTGCACCGATGACCGGAATCCCCTCGACATCGCCGAGGAGGGGCATCTCGACTTCGTCATCCGGACCGCCATCGCCCTCGGCGTCCCACCCCTCGCCGCCTACCGTGCGGCCTCGTGGTCGGCGGCCCGGGCGTTCGGGCTTTACGACCGGGGGCTCGTCGCCCCCGGCCAGCGCGCCGATCTCGTTGTGCTTGACGATCTCGACACCTGCGCCGTGTCCCAGGTTCTCAGTGCCGGACGCCCGGTGAACGAGGCGTTGTTCGCCACGCGACCCGCCGTGGAGCCGATCGGCCGCGGCAGCGTGCGGGCGCGGCGGGTCAGCGCCGCGGATTTCGCCGCGCCGGGCTCCGGGCCTTCGACGCCGGTGATCGGGGTGATCCCGGGCCAGATCATCACCCTGCGTCACGACCTCGCCCTGCCCTATTCCGGCGGGGAGCGCCGGATCGACCTGGACCAGGACGTCATCAAGGTCGCGGTGGTCGAACGGCACGGCCGCTCCGCGCCGGGGGTGCGCGGCATCGGGGTCGCGTTCGTGAAAGGCTTCGGCCTGAAGCGGGGGGCCATCGCCTCGTCGGTCGGGCATGACAGTCACAACATCACGGTCGTCGGGGCGGATGATTCCGACATGGCCGTGGCCGTGAACCGTCTGGGCGAGATCGAGGGCGGCTTCGTCGTGGTCGAGGGTGGCGAGGTGCGCGCCGAGATCGCGCTGCCCGTCGCCGGCCTGATGAGCCTGATGCCGTTCGACGACATCCGCCGGTCGCTCGTGACTCTGCGGTCGGCCGCCAGAGGCCTCGGTGTCGTGCTGCCGGAGCCCTTCCTGCAGGTGGCGTTCCTGCCGCTCCCGGTCATCCCCCATCTCAAGATCACCGACCGGGGGCTTGTGGATGTCGACCGTTTCGCCCTGATCGACCCTTGATTTCGATTGTGCGCAATTTAAATGGGGCTGTGCGAAGGCCCGCCGGCGCCTACATGCCGACTTTCTTCCTCCAACCGGAGATCGATATGTCCGTAGATGTGAAGTATCGCACCACCGCCACCGCCACCGGTGGCCGCGACGGTGCCGCCCGCACGGCCGACGGCAGCTTCGAGGTCAAGCTGTCGACGCCGAAGGAGCTCGGTGGCGCGGGTGGCCCGGGCGCGAACCCGGAGCAGCTCTTCGCCTCCGGCTACTCGGCCTGCTTCCTCGGCGCCATGAAGGCCGTGGCCCCGTCGCTGCAGCTCAAGGTCCCGGCCGATACCAGCGTCACGGCTGACGTCGGCATCGGTCCGCGCTCCGAAGGCGGTTTCGGCATCACCGCCGATCTCACGATCAGCCTGCCGGGCCTCGACCGCGCGGACGCGCAGAAGCTCGTGGACGCCGCTCACCAGGTCTGCCCGTACTCCAATGCGACCCGCGGCAACGTCAACGTCGGTCTGAAGCTGGCCTAAGACGGTGTCCGGCGGGTTTCGCGTCCGCGAGGCCCGCCGTCGCACCACCCGCGGGCTCGATCCGCGGGTCGATGCCGTGCCGTCGTGGCGCCGCGACGCGTACGCTGATGGCGCCGGTCCGCAATCCGTGCCGGACAAGGCCGCCCTCCGACTGACCTCGCGCGCCGGATCTCACATGTCGGCGCGGGCGCGCATGCAGACCTTCCCGGCTGCATCGAGGGTCACACCCTCGAACCCGGACCCGCGGGTTCGGCCGCAGACGCGAAAGGTCTGGTTGGCCGTCATCGGCGAGACGCCGCGATAGGTGAACGTCCGCGGCACGTGTCCCAGGAGCGTGGCTGCGAGGTTCATCAGCAGCGTGGCCTGCATCGGGCCGTGGACGACGAGATCGGCATAGCCCTCCACCTGCGTCGCGTAGGGCTGATCGTAGTGGAAGCGGTGGCCGTTGAAGGTCATCGCCGAATAGCGGAACAGCAGCGTCGGCGTCGCGGGCACTGCCCAGATTGCCGCGTAGTCATCGGGATCGTCGCGTTCGGGCGCGGCATCGGTTCCGGTCTGCGCACCGGCCGCCTCGCGATAGACGATGTCCTGCCGTTCACGGATCGCGACGCCCCGTCCCGTGGCGACGGCGTGCTCGACGGTGACGAAGCACAGGCTTCCGCTTCGCCCGTCCTTGAAGACGACGTCCCGCACCGTCTCGGTGCGGGTGACGGCGTCTCCCGCGCGCAGATCCGAAAGGGTCTCGATCTGTCCGCCCGCCCACATCCGCCGGGGCAACGGCACGGGCGGGAGGAACCCGCCCTTCGCGACGTGGCCGTCCGGCCCGAGGGCGTCGGCGGCCGGCGTCTCCGGGGCGAGACACCAGTGCAGCGCCGGCCACGCGATGCCGTCGGCGACCGGGGCGAGATGCGGCCCGAGTGTCGCGCGGAACTCGGCCATCAGGCGTGGGGTGACGAGGTCGGAGGCCTCGCGTGTCCGGCCGATCCAGGCGGCGAAATCGGTCATGTCAGTACGAACGCGGCAGGCCGAGCACATGCTCGGACAGGTAGGCGAGGATCAGGTTCGTGGAGATCGGCGCCACCTGGTAGAGGCGGGTCTCCCGGAACTTCCGCTCGATGTCGTATTCCTCGGCGAAGCCGAAGCCGCCATGGGTCTGGATGCAGGCGTTGGCGGCCTCGAACGAGGCGTCGGCCGCGAGCATCTTGGCCATATTGGCCTCGGCTCCCGGATTCGCGCCGCCCTCGTAGAGGGCCAGCGCCTCCCGGACCATCAGCTCGGCCGCGCGCATGTTGGCGTAGGCCTTGGCGATCGGGAACTGCACGCCCTGATTGGCACCGATCGGACGGCCGAAGACCGAGCGCTCGCCGGCATAGATCCGTGCCTTCTCGATGAACCACTTGGCGTCGCCGATGCATTCGGCGGCGATCAGGATCCGCTCGGCGTTCATGCCCGACAGGATGTAGCGGAATCCCTTGCCCTCCGCGCCGATGAGATTCTGGGCCGGCACCCGGAGGTTGTCGAAGAACACCTCCGTGGTGGCATGGTTCATCATCGTGCGGATCGGCCGGATGGTGAGGCCGTTGCCCCTGGCCTCCCGCATGTCGACGAGGAGCACCGACAGGCCGTCGGTGCGTTTCATGCCCTCGGTCCTGGGCGACGTGCGCGCCAGAAGCAGCATCAGGTCCGAATGTTCGGCACGGCTGGTCCAGATCTTCTGGCCGTTGACGACGTAGTGGTCGCCCTCCAGGCGGGCCGTGGTCTTGAGGCTGCCGGTGTCGGTGCCGGAGGTGGGCTCGGTCACGCCGAAGGCCTGGAGCCGCAGGCGGCCTTCCGCGAGGGCCGGCAGATATTCGGCCTTCTGCGCCTCGGAGCCGTGCCGGAGGAGCGTGCCCATCGTGTACATCTGCGCGTGGCATGCGCCCCCGTTGCAGCCGGCCCGCTGGACCTCCTCCAGGATCGCGGCCGCGGCCGAGAGCGGCAGGCCGGAGCCGCCATACGCCTCGGGGATCAGAACCGACAGGTAGCCGCTCTCGGTGAGCGCGTTCACGAACGCGGTCGGGTAGGCCATCTCCCGGTCGAGGGCCCGCCAGTACGCGCCAGGGAAGCCGGCGCAGAGCTTGGCGACCGCCTCGCGGATCTCGGTATAGGCTTCCATCGACATCTCCTCAGGCCGTGCGGCCGCCGTCGACCGGCAGATCGACGCCGGTGATGAAGGCCGCCTCGTCGGAGGCGAGGAACAGGGCGGCCGACGCGATGTCGCTCGCCTGGGACAGGCGGCCGAGCGGGATCGTGGCGATGAACCGGTCGCGGTTCTCGGGGGTATCGGGCACGCCCATGAAATGCTCGAGGAGCCCGGTGGCGCCCATGACCGGGCAGAGGGCGTTCACCCGGATCTTCCAGGGCGCCAGTTCGAGCGCCAGGGACTTCGAGGCGAGGCTCGCCGCGCCCTTGGAGGCGTTGTACCACGTCAGCCCCGGCCGCGGCCGCAGAGCCGCCGTCGAACTGACGTTCAGGATAACGCCGCCGCCCGCATCGCGCATGAGCGGGGCGACCTCCCGGACGTAGTGAAAGATCGACTTCACGTTGACCCGGAAGACCCGGTCGAAGTCTTCTTCGGTGACCTCCATCAGCGGCTTGTTGCGGTGTGTGGTGCCGGCGTTGTTGACCAGGATGTTCGGCAGACCGAAGCGCTGCCGTGTCTCGTCGACGCTGGCGATGACATCGGCGGCGAGGCCGACATCTGCGGCGATGGCGATGGCGTTGTCGCCCAGATCCGCCGCGACCCGCGCGGCGGCCGCGCCGTCGATGTCGATGCAGGCGACCTTCGCGCCCTCGGCGACGAAACGCTGGGCGATCCCCGCTCCAAAGCCGCTGCCGGCGCCCGTCACGAGCGCGATCTTGCCGTCGAGCCTCATCGTGTCCTCCCCGCGTGTCGTTCGGTGTCGATCTCTAGGTCCTCAGGTGCCGGGCGCGAACTCGGCCCGGATACGCGCGCCGTGCGCGTCGATCGCCGGGACGGGGCCGAGGGCGCGGATCTGCCCGTCGACCAGCACCGGCGGCGCGACGATGCGGGCGGATCCGGCGGGTGTCCCGACCTCCGTGCGGATCAGCGCCGGGTGGGTGGCGAGGTCCGCAAGCGTGTTGACGAAACCGTAGGCGGTGCCGGCGGCCTTCAGCCGGGCGGCGGCGGCGTCGCGGCTCAGCCGCACCAGCTCGGCGCCGATGCGCAGGTCGACGGCGGCGCGGTTGGCGACCCGGGCGTTGTTGGACGCGAAGCCTTCGGCGCGGGCGAGATCCGGCTCCCCGAGCACGCCAGCACAGAAGCGCGCCCATTCGCGCTCGTTCTGGATCGAGATCAGCACGAGGCTGCCGTCGGCCGTGGGGAAGGCGCCATAGGGACAGATCGAGGGATGGGCGAGGCCGACCCGCTGCGGCGCCTGCCCGGTTCCCTCGAAATAGAGCAGCGGCACGTTCATCCAGTCGGCGGCGGCGCTGAACAGGCTGACCTCCAGGGCGCAGCCCTGCCCGGAGATGCCCCGGGCGATCAGAGCCTCCAGCACGGCCGCATGGGCATCCATGCCGCAGGCGACGTCGCAGACGGACACGCCGACCCGGCCGGGTCCCGCCGGATGGCCGGTGATGCCCGCGAGCCCGCTCTCCGCCTGGACCAGCAGGTCGTAGGCCTTCATGTCGCTGTAGGGGTTGCCAGCGCCGTAGCCCGATATGTCGACGGTGATCAGCCGGGGATAGCGTGCACGCAGCTCCGCCGATCCGAAGCCCGCGCGCGCCGCGGCGCCGGGGGCGAGGTTCTGCACGAACACGTCGGCCCGCGCGAGGATCGCGTGCAGGAGCCGGGCATCGGCCGGGTCCTTGATGTCGGCGACGAGGCTCTCCTTGCCGCGGTTGAGCCAGACGAAGTAGCTCGCCAGGCCGTCGACCGCCGCGTCATAGCCGCGAGCGAAATCGCCTTCCGGCCGCTCGATCTTGATGACCCGGGCGCCGGCATCGGCGAGCCGTGAGGTGCAATAGGGGGCGGCGACGGCCTGCTCCAGGGCGAGCACGGTGAGCCCTCGCAACGGCAGGTTCTGGCTCATCCGCACCCTTCGTCTTTGCGCCGCCCCGCGAGGCCGGAGCTGGAACAAGTGGAACGGCCGGAGGCTCCGCCAAGCGGGCGGCGGTGACAGGGCTGCCCGGTCGTGGGCCTCCGGCCGGGATTTCACCCGGTGCCGGCGAGGCCGGCGGTCGAGCCTACTCGGCTGCGTGCAGCGTGGGCGGTCCGCGGACCTCCTCCACCGGCTCCGCGTCCGCGCGGGCGACCTGCGTCGTCTCCGGCCGGTCGCGGAAGGACAGGCGGTGGGCCAGCCGGTCGAGATAGATGTAGATCACCGGCGTCGTGAACAGCGTCAGCACCTGGCTCACCGCGAGGCCGCCCACCATGGCGTAGCCCAGGGGCTGCCGGATCTCCGAACCGGTGCCGGTGGCGACCATCAGCGGGATGCCGCCGAGGAGCGCCGCCATCGTGGTCATCAGGATCGGCCGGAAGCGCAGCAGCGCGGCCTTCCGGATCGCGGCCTCGGGGGTGAGCCCCTCCTCGCGCTCGGCGACGATGGCGAAGTCGACCAGCATGATGCCGTTCTTCTTCACGATGCCGATGAGGAGGATGATGCCGATCAGCGCGATCAGGCTGAAGTCGAACCCCGCCCACATCAGCACCGCCAGGGCGCCGACGCCGGCGGACGGCAGGGTCGACAGGATCGTGATCGGGTGGATGAAGCTCTCGTAGAGGATGCCAAGGATCAGGTAGACCACGAACAGCGCCGCCAGGATCAGGAGCGGCACCGTCGAGAGCGATTGCTGGAAGGCCTGGGCGGTGCCCTGGAAGCCGCTCACCACGGTCGGCGGCACCTGCAGCTCCCGCATCGCCCGGCCGATCGCCTCGGTCGCTTGGCCCAGTGCTACGTCGGGAGCGAGGTTGAAGCTGATCGTCACCGCCGGGAACTGGCCCTGGTGGTTCACGGCGAGCGGCGCCACCGGAACGGTCGTCCAGCGGGCGAAGGCCGCCAGCGGTACTTGCCCGCCCCCGATCGGCGCCTTGATGTAGATCCTGTCGAGGCTCTCGACGCTGCCCTGCAGCGCCGGCAGAACCTCCAGCACGACGTGGTAGCTGTTCAGCTGCGTGAAGTACTGGGCGATCTGGCGCTGGCCGAACGCGTCGTAGAGCGTGTCGTCGATCAGCTGAGGCGTGATGCCGTAGCGCGAGGCGGCGTCGCGGTCGATCGACAGCGTCAGCGTCGTGCCGCGCGTCTGCTGGTCGGTGGCGACGTCGCGCAGCTCGGGCAGGGTCTTCAGCGTGTCGAGGATGCGCGGCGCCCAGGCGTTCAGCTCGGCGAGATCCGGATCCTGGAGCGTGTACTCGAACTGGGTCCGCGAGGTGCGGCCTCCGGTGCGCACGTCCTGGGTGGCCTGGATGAAGGTCCGGATGCCCTCCACGCGCTCGAGTTTCGGCCGCAGGCGGCCGATCACCTGGAAGGCATTGGCGTCGCGCTCGTCGCGCGGCTTGAGCGTGATGTACATGCGCCCGGAATTGAGCGCCTGGCCGTTGCCGCCGAGCGACATGCCGACGGTGGCCACCGCCGGATCGGCCTGGACGATGGCGCCGACCTTCTCCTGCAGCGCCTGCATCGCCGAGAACGAGATGTCCTGCGACGCCTCGGTGACGCCGATCATGAAGCCGGTGTCCTGCTGCGGGAAGAAGCCCTTCGGGATCGCGACGAACAGGTAGCCCGTCAGTGCCAGCGTGGCGAAGAACACCAAGAGCGTGACGCGGCGGAACCGCAGAGCCACGTCGAGGGCATCGGCGTAGACTGCAAGCAGCCCGTCGAACGCGGCCTCGCTGATCCGGTAGAGGCGGCCATGGCGCTCGCCGTCGTGCGGCTTGAGAAGCCGCGAGGCCATCATCGGGGTCAGCGTCAGCGACACGAAGGCCGAGACCGCGATCGTCATCGACAGCACCACGGCGAACTCGCGGAACAGCCGGCCGATGATCCCGCCCATGAGCAGCAGCGGGATCAGCACCGCGATCAGCGACACCGAGATCGAAACGATGGTGAAGCCGATCTCGCCCGCGCCCTTGAACGCGGCCTCCATGGGCCGCATCCCCGCCTCGACGTAGCGGCTGATGTTCTCGAGCACGACGATGGCGTCGTCCACCACGAAGCCCACCGAGATGGTGAGCGCCATCAGCGAGAGGTTGTCGAGGGTGTAGCCCGCCATCCACATGAGCGCGCAGGCGCCGAGCAGCGCGAGCGGCACCGTCACGCTCGGGATCACCGTCGCCCAGAAGCTGCGCAGGAAGACGAAGATCACCCCGACGACCAGCACGATCGTCAGCATCAGGGTGAATTGCACGTCCTCAACCGAGGCGCGGATGGTCTGGGTGCGGTCGCTGAGGATGCCGACCTTGATGGCGGCCGGCAGGGTGGCGGTCAGGCGCGGCAGCTGCGCCTTGATGCTGTCCACCGTGTCGATGACGTTGGCGCCGGGCTGCTTGAACACGACGAGGAAGATGCCGCGCCGGCCGTTGGTCCAGCCAGCCTGCTTGGTATCCTCGGGGCCGGCGACGGCTTGTCCGATATCGCGCACGCGCAGCGGCGCGCCGTCGCGATAGGCGATGATGACGTCGTTCCAGTTCTGCGCCGCAGTGAGCTGGTCGTTGGCGTAGATCGTGTAGCTGTGGCTGCCGCCGTCGATGCTGCCCTTGGGGTTGTTGACGGTGGTCAGCGTGAGCTGCGCGCGCACGTCCTCCAGAGACAGGCCCTTGGCCACGAGCTTGGCCGGGTCGATCTGGACGCGGACCGCCGGCTTCTGCTGGCCGCCGATGAAGACCTGGGCGACGCCGGAGATCTGGCTGATCCGCTGGGCCAGCTGCACGTCGACCGCGTCGTCCACATCGATCAGCGGCAGGCTGTCGGAGGTGGCCGAGAGCAGCAGGATCGGCGAGTCGGCCGGATTGACCTTGCGGTAGGTCGGCGGGGTCGGCAGGTTCTTCGGAAGCTGGCCGCTGGCGGCGTTGATCGCCGCCTGGATGTCGCTCGCCGCGCCGTCGATGTTGCGGTTGAGATCGAACTGGACCGTGACCGTCGAGATCCCGAGGGAACTCGTCGAGGTCATCTGCGCCACGCCCGGGATCTGCGAGAACTGCCGCTCCAGCGGCTGCGCCACCGACGAGGCCATCGTCTCCGGGCTCGCGCCGGGGAGCTGCGCGGTCACCTGAATCGTCGGGAAATCGACCTGCGGCAGCGGTGCGACGCCCAGCAGCGGATAGGCCACGACCCCGAGGAACAGGATGCCGACCATGATCAGCGTGGTCGCCACCGGAAACCGGATGAAGGGTGCCGAGATGCCGCCTTTCACCGCTCGGCCTCGCGCGGAACTGCTCTCGTCATCGCCGCCTCGCTCACCCTCAACGCACCGCCTCCGCCTGCGCGGTGTGGGCGGCGTGCGGGTCACCCACGAGGCTGCCGTCCTGGACCTTGTACTGACCGGCGACGATCACCCGCTCGCCGGGCTGCAGATCGCCGCTGAGGATCCGGGTCCGACCGGAATCGGAGCGCCCCGCTTTCAGAGCGCGCTGATGGGCGTAGTTTCCGTCATCCACCGAGAAGACGAACAGGCCGTCGGGACCGTGCTGGATGGCATTGTCCGGTACGGTCATGGCGACGGCGACCGTGCCGACCCGCATCTTGGTGGAGACCGACAGGCCCGGCCACAGGGCGTGGATCTTGTTCTCGAAAACGGCCTTGAGGCGGATCGTGCCGGTCGCCGTGTCGACTTGGTTGTTGAACAGGGCGAGCTTGCCGTCCGCGAGCTTCGTCAGCCCGTCCGAACTCCAGGCTTCCACCGGGACGTCGCCCTTGCGCAGGGCTGCGGCGATCGCGGGCAACTGATCCTCCGGCGCCGTGAAGACGACGAAGATCGGCTCCACCTGCGTGATCGTGACGATCGGGGTCTGCCCCGCCGCGTTGACGATATTGCCGATATCGACCTGCCGGAAGCCGGTGACGCCGTCGATGGGCGCGCGGACCGTCGCGTAGCCGAGCTGCGTCGTCGCGTTGTCGATGGCGGCCTGATCGGACGCCACCTGCGCGGTGAGCTGGGCGACCAGGGCGGTCTGCGTCTCGGTCTGCTGCCGGGAGGCGTAGGCGCCCAGTCCGGTGTAGCGGACGAGGTCGGCTTTGGCGTTGCCGAGATTGGCCGTGTCCTGTTCCTTCTTGGCCTTCGCCTGAGCGAGCGCCGCCTGATAGGGTCGCGGGTCGATCTGAACGAGGACATCGTCCTTGTGGACGGTCTGTCCCTCCCGGAACGCCACCTGCTGGATCTCGCCGTCGACCCGCGTGCGGACCTGGACGGTGTTGTAGGCCTGCACGGTGCCCAGGCCGTTCGAGACCAGGGCGAACGGACCCTGCTCGACCGTTCCGAGCGTAACGGGCACAGGAAGCGGCGCCGCCGCCACGGGCTTCGCGACGGGCCGGTTCAGATACGTGTAGCCGTAGGCGGCGCCGCCCGTGATGGCGAGGAGGAGCAGGCCCAGACTGGCCGCGCCGGAGCGTCTCGATGCGGGGCCCGGCGCCGGTCGATGGACGCCGTCGTCGTCCGTGCGCGTCACCGGCGCGTCGGATCGAAGGGTGTCGCGCTCACGCACGTCCTCATTCAGCATGCGCCGTTATCCGCCCCTTGGCCCGAAAGCTCCGCACAGCCGGAAGATTTTGCATCCATTAGCATACAATCCGCGTTCCGGACATCGTGGCGTCCCGCCGATCACGGCAAAGTTCCCCGACGTAAAGCGTGCAAGCGCCGACGGCAGAGGGTAGCGTCACGCCGTCCGACACCCCGTCCGGACGATCCGTGCCTGGTGCGGCGGCGCGGAACATCCGCCGATGCCGCGCCGAGGATGTGAGACCGGGACGCCGCATGGCCTCGACGCTGGAACTGGATGGCCTGAACGAGCTGCGCGATGCGCTGATCGAGGAACGGCAGATCATCGTCGCATCGGTGCGGAAACTGCGCGACGCGCGGCGCCGGAAAGGCACATTCGTACTGGGTGACGGCGCCGATGCCGGTCCGCGGCTGGTCGCCGTGCAGGAGCAGATCGAAGTGGTCGAATCCATCATCGCCGCGCTCACGCAATCCCGGACCTGACGCGACCCGGATCCGCATCGTCGGAAAATCCGTTCCGGGCGCCTCGTCCGGAATGCCGTTGTCCGGCACTGCCACAGTTCGATGTCCGGGATGTTTCTGAGCTTTTTGCTCGGCCTTCCCGGGATCGGATATGCGCCGCTCGGTCGGCCCTTGAAGTCAGACGCCGGTGTGCCGAGTCATCGATCAGTCCTGCGGCAGGATTCGACGCCGCGCTTTGCCGAAAAAAGGCCCTTGATCCAGCCCTGCACAATATTGGTACCCCGGCGTTTCTGGCAGGTCCCGGCAGTCGAATGGGACGGCGCGTTGCCGCGGCGTCGGTGCTCGTTTGCCGGTTATGGATTCGCCCGGGCGTGACGATCCACGCGGCTTGTACAGGCTCTGCACATCTTTCGGGCTGGACGATCGCGATACCGTGCTGTTAGCCCAACGCAACTCAAGGCGCAGGACTACGAAGATGGACGCCTTCGATCACGCCGGAACGGCGCACGACGCCGACGAAACCCTCGATACGCCTCACGAGACCGAGCTTCTGGCCCTCTGGCGCGCCCTCGCGGCCGACAGGCGCGCGCGGGACGAGCGCATGGCACGCCTGCGCGCCATGCGCCTGATCGGCGGAGACGACGGAACCGACTGATCAATCGGTCTCCGGCATCCCGTCCTGAATGCGGCTCGCCAGGACGAAGCCGACCGCCATCGCCATAGCTTCGGCCTGTGCGATCAGCGTCGGCTCGCCGGCATCGCGCGCCGCCTGCAGCAGCTGGATCGCGTGGCGGCCCAGACGGAGGTTCACGTCCTCTTCGCCCGCTGGGTCGTCGTCCGGCATCCCGTGACTCTGGGCGCGGTCAGTCATTGTCGTGCCTCGATCTCGGGGCGGCTGGCATGGGCTTGAACGGCGAGGAGGTTGCGATCCACGATTGCGTGTCCGTGACGTCGCCGAAGACCCGCATCACCGCGCTCACCGACCGGTGGATCTCTTCGGCGCCGATGTCCTCCAGATCGTGGCTGGCGGAGGCATCGGACAGGAAGGTCACGTCCTGACCCCGGTGGAAGCCGTCGACCGCCGTCGCGAGGCAGGAGGATTCGGCGGCGAAGCCCGCCATGACCAGGGGCGGGCTTCCGCGCTCCATCGCGTCGGCGAAGGCGGGGCTCGCGTAGCAGGAGGGGCGGTCCCGGTCGAAGATCATGTCGCAGCCGTGGGGCTCGAACCCCTCGATCCAGCGGGCGTAGCGGCTGCCCGCCTGGAACAGCGGCGCCCCGACCCAGCGGACATAGGCCACCTGTATGCCGCTCGCGCGGGCATGCGCGAGGGCGCGGCGGCAGTTTTGGAGCGCGGGCTCGATCCCCGACAGGGCGAGCGGACGCCCGGCGATCTCGTATTCCTGCTGCATGTCCACCAGCACCAGAACCGGGACGCTGCGGGGCCGGCGATACAGCGCCGGATTGATCGGCCGGTTCATCGCGCCGCCACCGTCCGGTCCACGGAGGGCCGCGTCACGGCCCGGCTGCGAGACCGGTCGAGGGTCCCCGCCCGGTGCCAGCGTCCTTCCGGCCGGATGATGACATAGGGGTCGGCGCCGAGCCCGATGGCCTGCGGATGCGGCTCTGCCTCCATCAGCATCTCGACGTAGTCGAAGTCCGAGAAGACCAGTTCCTGCGCACCGTCGAAGATCCGGAAGCCGAAGCGGCTCCAGAAGCCGACGAGGCGCTTCTGGGCGTGGCCGTAGAGCCGGCGGTAGCCCTTCACCCGCGCGAGTTCGATGCCGGCCCGGACCAGGGCGAAGGCCAAGCGGGTGTTGCGGAACTCGGCCCGGACCGCAAGTCGCTCGATCTTGGCGAAATCCGCGAAGAACCGGATGCGCAGGCAGCCCGCCGGCTCGTCCCCGACATAGCCGATCAGGTGCGTCGCCGAGAGGTCGTTGCCGTCGAACTCCTCCTCGTAGGGGCAGGCCTGCTCTGCCATGTACACGGCGGCGCGCAGGGCGATGACCCGAGTTAGATCCTCCAGGTTCCGCGCGACCGCGACGCTGGTGCCGGCCCCGCCCGGCTTGTGGCTGTCGTAGAGCGGTGCGGCCTCCGTCTTCGGCCCGCGGGCGAAATGGTACAGGTCCACACAGCCGGTCTTGCGGACCGTGAAGCCGAGCGTCGTGAGCAGATCCGCGCCCTCGGGCGTCGCCGCCCGGGCGTAGAAATCGACGCCGCGATAGGTTGGGCTCGACAGACGGTCGAAGACGAGGCTGACGCCACCGGCAAGCCGCCGCCGCGCGTAGACCGCCCAGACATAGATCCCGGCCGGACGTTCGTGCTGACCGGCCAGCATCGCGGCCGGTGGATCCGACGCATCGAGCGTTCCCGTCTTGAGCGCGGCCAGGCCGGCCGCATTCAGCATCAGGCAGGCGACGAAGCCGTCGCCCTGCGGATGTGCCGCATCGAACTTGTGTTTCTGGGCAATCGCCAGGACGCTGTCCGGATTGATCGACATCACGCGCTGCACGACGTGCAGGGGTGCCAGATCCGGCAGATCTGTACGCGCATCTTCGATCAGGCGTCTGAGATCGTCCGGCGCCGGCATGAATACGACGAGATGACGGGCGATACGATCGACGCGCAACATGCTCAGGTCATGCCGCGGCTCCACAGTGACTGACGCTGGACCAAGTTGATCCGTATCCCCCGCCACGAACTGGCCGCGAGCCATGTGCAGTGTCATCGGATGACCTGTCATTCGGTTTCGGATTGACGGTCCAGCACTTCGCATCTAGCGCTCTGGCTGTATGTGCAAAAATTGAAACAGGGGTGTTCCGTCGATGGAACAGACGGAGGCAAGCCGGGGCTCGATGCCCGACTGGCAGAGCATCCGAGTCTTCCTGACGCTCCAGCGGTCCGGAAGCTTCCGATCGGCGGCCGCCAAGCTCGGCCTGTCCGTGAATTCGGTGCGTCGCCGGATCGGCGATCTCGAGGCCCTGATCGGTGCCCCGCTGATGACGCGCCATGTCGACGGGATCCGTCTGACCACCGAAGGCCAGGCGATCCTGGACGCGGCCAACCGCATGGAGGCTGCGGCGTTCAGCCTGGTGCGCACGGGCGAGGTCGCTCCGTTCGCCGAGACCGGCGAGGTCCGCATCGCGGTGACGGAAGGGCTGGGGGCGTTCTGGCTCGCGCCGCGGCTCGTCGAGTTCCAGCGCGCCAATCCGCGCCTGACCGTCGACCTGCGCTGCGCCATGGAATCCGCCGACGTCCTGCGGCTTGAAGCGGACGTTGCCATCCAGCTGACGCGCCCGACGAGCCCGGACCTGCGCGTCGTCAAGCTCGGCCGGATCCACATGGTGCCCTATGCCGGGCGGAGCTACGTGGAGACGTATGGGCTTCCCGATCGCCCCGAGGATCTCGCGCGCCACCGGATCGTGGTTCAGGACGGCAGCCAGACCATGCGCCTCGAGGATTACGTGCGCTCAGTGCCGGGCTTTCCCGCGACGGTGCCGATCACCCTGAAGATCAATGTCAGCAGCGCGTATTACTGGGCGATCGCGAAGGGCGCCGGGATCGGCCTGCTGCCGACCTATGCCAGCGCGATCGGCGCGCAGGTCGTCCCGGTGGACAATCTCGGCCGCTTCGGCGTCGACATCTGGCTGACCTATCACCCGGATGCGGAGCGGATCGGCCGCGTGCGGCGGACGATCGACTGGCTGCGGGCGTCCTTCGATCCGAAGCGCTATCCCTGGTTCCGGGACGAGTTCATCCATCCTCGTGACCTGCCGGGCACCGTCAAGGGCGAGCCCCTGCCGGACCTGTTCGCCGGGTTCATCGCCATGACCTCGTGACGTCGCCGGGACCCTGAGCGGCCCCCGACCGTCGATGGCCCGAAGCGTCTCCACCGGGCCCGCCTTGGCCTTGACCGCGCAACGCGCATGATCCTTGCTCCGGCGGCCACGACGACGAGGTTGCCCGTGCTGCTGACACCCCGCGAAAAGGACAAGCTGCTGATCGCCATGGCGGCACAGGTGGCGCGCAACCGCCTCGCACGGGGCGTGAAGCTCAACCACCCGGAGGCGGTGGCGCTGATCACCGATTTCGTGGTCGAGGGCGCCCGGGACGGCCGCACCGTGGCCGATCTGATGCAGGCCGGCGCCAAAGTGCTGACCAGCGATCAGGTCATGGAGGGCGTGCCGGAGATGATCCACGACATCCAGGTCGAGGCCACCTTCCCGGACGGGACCAAGCTCGTCACCGTGCACCACCCGATCCGGGGGACGGCCTCGGCAGACGTCCCCGGGGCCGTGACGACGCTGCCCGGCGAGATCGTCTTCAACGCAGACGCCGAGCGGACCGTGCTCGAAGTCGCCAATGTCGGGGACCGGCCGATCCAGGTCGGCTCGCACTATCACTTCTTCGAGGTCAATCCGGGCCTCGTGTTCGAGCGGGAGCAGGCCCGCGGCAAGCGCCTCGACATCGCGCCGGGCACCGCCGTGCGTTTCGAGCCGGGATCGACGCGGGAGGTCGCGCTGGTGCCGCTCTCCGGCGGACGCACCGTGTACGGTTTCCGCGGCGACGTGATGGGCAAGCTCTGACCATGGCCAATTCGCCCAAGCCCGCCAGCCTGCCCCGGTCCGCCTACGCCGACATGTTCGGCCCCACGGTCGGCGACCGTATCCGCCTCGCCGATACCAGCCTGGAGATCACGGTCGAGCGCGACTTCACCACCTACGGCGAGGAGGTGAAGTTCGGCGGCGGCAAGGTCATCCGCGACGGCATGGGCCAGAGCCAGGCGACCAACGCCGACGGCGCCGTCGACACGGTGATCACCAACGCCGTGGTCCTCGACCATTGGGGCATCGTGAAATGCGATGTCGGAATCGTCCGCGGCCGGATCTTCAAGCTCGGCAAGGCCGGCAACCCGGATGTGCAGCCCGGAATCGACATCGTGGTCGGCCCGGGCACGGAGGTCATCGCCGGCGAGGGCAAGATCCTGACGGCGGGCGGCTTCGACAGCCACATCCACTTCATCTGCCCGCAGCAGATCGAGGAGGCGCTCTGCTCGGGGATCACCACGATGCTCGGCGGCGGCACCGGGCCGGCCCACGGCACCTTCGCCACCACCTGCACCCCGGGCCCCTGGCACATCGCCCGGATGATCGAGGCGGCCGACGCCTTCCCGATGAATCTCGCCTTCGCCGGCAAGGGCAACGCGTCCCGGCCGGACAGCCTCGTCGAGATGGTGCGGGCGGGTGCCTGCGCGCTGAAGCTGCACGAGGATTGGGGCACCACGCCCGCGGCGATCGATACCTGCCTGTCCGTGGCCGATGCCCACGACATCCAGGTCATGATCCACACCGACACGCTTAACGAATCGGGCTTCGTCGAGGACACGATCGCCGCCTTCAAGGGCCGAACGATCCACGCCTTCCACACCGAGGGCGCCGGCGGCGGGCACGCCCCCGACATCATCAAGGTCGCCGGGCTCCCGAACGTGCTCCCGTCGTCCACGAATCCGACGCGGCCCTACACGTGGAACACGATCGACGAGCATCTCGACATGCTCATGGTCTGCCACCACCTCGACCCGTCGATCCCCGAGGATCTCGCCTTCGCAGAGAGCCGGATCCGGCGCGAGACCATCGCGGCCGAGGACATCCTGCACGATATCGGCGCGCTCTCGATGATGTCCTCCGACAGCCAGGCCATGGGCCGGGTCGGCGAGGTCATCATCCGCACGTGGCAGACCGCCGACAAGATGAAGCGGCAGCGGGGCGCACTGCCGGGGGATGCCTCCGGCACCGACAACCTGCGGGCGCGCCGCTACATCGCCAAATACACGATCAACCCGGCCATCGCGCACGGCATCTCCCGGCACATCGGCTCGGTGGAGCCCGGCAAGCTCGCCGACCTCGTCCTCTGGACGCCGGCCTTCTTCGGGGTGAAGCCCGATCTCGTGCTGAAGGGCGGCAGCATCGCGGCCGCCCCCATGGGCGACCCGAACGCCTCGATCCCGACGCCGCAGCCGGTGCATTACCGGCCGATGTTCGGTGCCTACGGTCGGGTCCCCTTCGCCACCGCCCTGACCTTCGTCTCCAAGGCCGCCGTCGACGACGGCCTGCGGGAACGGCTCGGCGTCCAGAAGGACCTGGTGGCCGTGGAGAATGTGCGCGGCGGCATCTCGAAGAAAAGCATGATCCTCAACGACGCCACGCCCGAGATCGAGGTGGATCCCGAGACCTACGACGTCCGGGCCGACGGCGAGCTGCTGGTCTGCGAGCCCGCCGAGGTGCTGCCCATGGCGCAGCGCTACTTCCTGTTCTGAGCGGTCCCGTCCGATGATTCGCGCCACCCGCATCCTTCGCCGGGACGCACTGTCCGGCGGCGAGATCGTCGACCGCGTCGTGCTCGATCACGGCGACCGGCATCGCCGCCGGGTCGCCATGCGCGGCGCAGGCGGGCTGGGCTTCCTGCTCGACCTGCCGGAGCCGGCCGTGCTGGAGGACGGCGACGCCCTGGTCCTGCAGGACGGCCGGCTTGTCTGGGTCGAGGCGGCGCCGGAGCGCCTTCTGGAGATCCGCGCACCGGACGACCATGCCCTCAAGCGCCTGATCTGGCACATCGGCAACCGGCACATCCCTGCCGAGATCGGCGCGGACGCGGTGTGGATCGCCGATGACCATGTGCTCGCCGATATGGTGCGCGGTCTCGGCGGCACCGCCGAGCCCGTGGAGCGACCGTTCCGGCCCGAGGGCGGTGCCTATTCCGGCGGCCACGCCCACGAGCATGACCATCCCCACGGCGGCCACCACCATCACCACCATGCCGGCGGCTGAAACCCTGGATTCGCTGCGTGTGATGGCGTGGCTGTCGCCGGGTTACCCGGTGGGCGCCTACGCCTACTCGCACGGCCTGGAATGGGCTGTCGAAGCCGGAGATATCCGCGACGAGGCCGGCCTGACGCTGTGGCTCGAGGACGTCTGCACCCGCGGCGCCCTGCGCAACGACCTGATCCTCGCGGCCGAGGCCCACAGGGCGGCAGGCGCCTCCGACGGCGTCGGCCTCATCGCCGTCAACGATCTCGCGCTCGCCCTCGCCCCGTCCCGGGAACTGCACCTCGAGACGAGCCAGCAGGGGCGAAGCTTTCTCGACGCGACACGCGGCGCCTGGCCCTGCCCGGCGCTTGCGGCGCTCTCCGAAGAACTGCCGGGTCCGGTCGCCTACCCGGTCGCCGTCGGGCTCGCCGCCGGGGCGCATCGCATGGCGCTGGGGCCGGTTCTCGCCGCCTACGGCCTCGCCTTCCTTCAGAACCTCGTCTCGGCGGCCCTGCGGGCGGCGCCCGTGGGCCAGGCAGCCGGGACCCGGGTGATCGCCGCCCTTGCTCCGCGGCTCGTGCCGCTGGCCGCCGCCGCCGCTGAGGCGGGGCTCGACGCCCTCGGTGCCGCAACCTTCCGCCTGGATCTCGGCTCCTTTCGGCACGAGACCCAATATTCCCGCATCTTCCGATCCTGAGCCTGAAGCATGACCTCCTCGAACGGCCCCCTCCGCGTCGGCATCGGCGGTCCCGTCGGCTCCGGCAAGACCGCCCTGATGGAGCAGCTCTGCAAGCGCTTCCGCGACCGCTACGAGATCTGTGCGATCACCAACGACATCTACACGAAGGAGGATGCGCGAATCCTGACCGTGGCCGGCGCCCTCCCCGAGGAGCGCATTCTCGGTGTCGAGACCGGCGGCTGCCCGCACACCGCGATCCGAGAGGACGCCTCGATCAACCTCGCCGCCGTCGCCGAGATGACCCGGCGGTTCCCCAAGCTCGATCTGGTCCTGATCGAATCCGGGGGCGACAATCTCGCGGCGACGTTCTCGCCCGAACTCGCCGACATCACCCTCTACGTCATCGACGTCGCCGGCGGCGAGAAGATCCCCCGCAAGGGCGGCCCGGGCATCACGCGCTCGGATCTGCTGATCGTCAACAAGACCGACCTCGCGCCCCTCGTCGGCGCCGACCTGTCGGTCATGGAATCCGACACGCAGCGGATGCGCGGCGCGCGGCCCTACGTGTTCGCGTCCTTGCGGGAGGGGGCGGGCGCGGATTCCGTCGCGCGCTTCGTCGAAGAGGCGGGCGGTCTCGGTCGCTGAACCGATGAGCCGGTCGCGTCGAACGCGTGCTGCTCGACTCTAGCGCCCGGCTTCGGCGGAGCGGGCGCGAACCGACGACGATTTCGGCACACCCATGAGCGCGTCGAGGCGGCTCATGCGGGCGTTGAAATCGTTCATGACGGTCTGGCGCGCCTTGAGTGCGGCGCTGGGCTGGACCTTGGCGGCCGCCTGACGCGGCCGTGCCTCAGCCTGGACCGTCGGAACGGCGAGAAGCGCCGCCAGCGCGGCGATGGTCAGGGTCGGTTTCATCGCGCGAAATCCCTCGTGCATCCGCGGCGCCGAACGTCGCGAAGCCGCACGAGATTAGGCGTGCCGGACCCGGGGCCGCGTGCGCGAGCACACAACACGTAAGATTGATCTGTCTGCGCATCGAGCTGGCTCCGTCAGGTTGACAGTCCGTCGCGACTGATTCAACCCGCGGTATCGGGGCCTTCTGGACGGTATCGCGCATGCGAAATCTGCGGTGGCTCGCCGCCCTGCCCTTTCTGGGCATCCTGATCGGTCCGTTCTTTCTGAACCGGGTCGAACCCTTCGTTCTCGGCCTGCCGCTGCTCCTCGCCTGGCTGGTGTTCTGCGTGATCGGGACCTCGGCGGTGATGGCGGTGATCTATCTCGCCGATCCCCAGAACCGAAGCCCGGAGGATCCGCGATGAGCGTCGCCCTCATCATCGTGGCGGCCGGGTTCGCGCTGGCGATCGGCCTCGGGCTCTACGCACGGTTGGGCCGTGAGATGGGCCTGGAACAGTGGACGGTGGGCGGCCGGGGCTTCGGCACCACACTCGTCTTCCTGCTGATGGCCGGCGAGATCTACACGACTTTCACGTTCCTGGGTGGGTCCGGCATCGCCTACGGCAAGGGCGGCCCGGCCTACTACATCCTCTGCTACCTGACCCTCGCCTACGTCACCTCGTATTGGCTGCTGCCGCCCGTCTGGCGCTACGCGAAGCAGAACGGCCTCTACACGCAACCCGATTTCTTCGCCCGCAAGTACCGAAGCCCGGCGCTCGGCATGCTGGTGGCTCTGGTGGGGATCGTGGCGCTGGTCCCCTACCTCGTGCTCCAGTTCAAGGGCCTGGGGATCATCGTCTCCACAGCGTCCTACGGGGCCATCTCGTCGACCGCCGCGGTCTGGATCGGGGCGGCCGCCCTCACCGTCTACGTGGTCGTCTCGGGCGTCCACGGCTCGGCCTGGACGGCGGTAATCAAGGACACCAGCATCCTGTTCGTAGTGGTCTTCCTCGGGATCTACCTGCCGGTGCACTATTACGGCGGCTATGGAGGGCTGTTCCAGGCCATCGAGGCGGCGAAGCCCGGCTTCCTCGCCCTGCCCGATCGCGGCCAGAGCCCGACCTGGTTCACCACGACGGTCCTGCTCACCGCCCTGGGCGGATACATGTGGCCGCACACCTTCGCGTCGCTCTACACGGCGCGCGAGCCCGGCGCCTTCCGGCGGAACGCCGTGATCCTGCCGATCTACCAGCTGATCAATCTCTTCGTGTTCGTGATCGGCTTCACGGCCGTCATGCAGGTGCCCGGCCTCATCGGCCCGGATGTCGATCTGTCGCTGTTCAAGCTCGCCCTCGCGACCTTCCCGCCCTGGGTCATCGGCCTCATCGGCGCCACCGGCGTGCTGACCGCTCTGGTCCCGGGATCGATGATCCTGATCGCCGGCGTGACGCTGGTGGCCAACAACCTCGTCCGGCCCCTGCGACCCGGCATGGACGATGCCGCCACCGCCCGGCTGTGCAAGATTCTGGTGCCGGTTCTGGCGCTGGTCTGCGTGGGCTTCACCCTGTCGGGCGGAGACACGATCGTGCAGCTCCTGTTGATGGGCTACAACTTCGTCACGCAGCTCTTCCCATGCTTCATCGCCAGCCTGATGCGGCGCAACCCGCTCGATCGGCGCGCTGCGATGGCCGGCATCGTCGCGGGCGTCGCCACCGTGGCGGCGACCGTTCTGAGCGGGTTCAGCCTGTCCAGCCTCTCCGCCCTCGGACCGCTCCAGGACGTGAATGTCGGCATCGTGGCGCTGATGGTGAATCTCGTGGTCACCCTCGCGGTGGCGCAACTGATGCGCGTCGGCGCGACCGCCGCGCAGGCCGCTGAGTGACGGGTCTCAGGCCCGCCCGCGCCGGGTCGTGAGCCAGGATGCCAGTAGCACCGCGGCGCTCACCAGCCCGACCAGGAGGGTCGAGGCCGCGTTGATCTCCGGGTTCACCCCGAGTCTGACCTGGCTGTAGAGCCGCATCGGCAGCGTGGTCGAGCCGGGGCCGGACACGAAGCTCGCGATGACGAGGTCGTCGAGCGACAGGGTGAAGGCGAGGAGCGCCCCGGCGGTCAGAGCGGGCGCCAGAAGCGGCAGGGTGACGGTCATCAGCACCCGCGCCGGCGTCGCGCCGAGGTCGGCCGCGGCTTCCTCCAGGGATCGATCGAGACCGCGCAGGCGCGCCCCGACCACCACCGCCACGAAGCCCGTGCAGAACGTCGTGTGGGCGATGACGATCGTGAGGAGGCCCCGGTCCAGCCCGATCCCGATGAACATCAGCAGGAGCGAGAGGCCGATCATCACCTCCGGCATCACGATCGGTCCGACGACGAGGCCGGTGAACAGCGCCCGTCCGCGGAAGCGGCCCTGCCGCTCGAGGACCAGGGCTGCGAGGGTGCCGAGGATCGTGGCGAGCAGGCTCGCGAGGATCGCGACCTTCAGAGAGACCCAGGCGGCTGCGATGAGCGGCGCGTCGGACATCAGCGCACCGTACCAGCGGGTCGAGAAACCGCCCCAGACCGTGACCAGGGGCGAGGCGTTGAACGAGTAGACGATCAGCACCACGATCGGCGCGTAGAGGAAGACGAGGCCGGCCGCGAGGGCGGTGCGGGTGACCCAGGTCACGGGGACTCTCCCTCGCCGGCGCGCAGGCTGTCCCGGAACAGCACCACCGGGCCGATGACGATGGCGAGGATCAGGACCGCCACCGCGGAGGCCAGGGGCCAGTCGCGGTTCGAGAAGAACTCGGTCCAGAGCACCCGGCCGAGCATCAGGGTTTCCGAGCCGCCGAGAAGGTCCGGGATCACGAACTCGCCGATCATCGGGATGAAGCACAGGCCCGCGCCGGCCGCGATCCCGGGCAGGCTGAGCGGCAGGGTCACGGTCCAGAACACCCGGGTCGGCGAGGCGCCGAGATCCGCAGCGGCGTCCCGCAGCGTCGGGTCGAGGCGGTTCATCACCGCGTAGAGCGGCAGGACCATGAAGGGCAGATACGCGTAGACGAGGCCGATGATAACCGCGGCGTCGGTGTTGAGGATCGTGAGCGGCTCGCCGATCAGCCCGAGCCGGATCAGCGTGAGGTTGAGCAGACCCTCCGGTTTGAGAATCGCGATCCAGGCGTAGACCCGGATCAGGAAGCTGGTCCAGAACGGCACGACCACCAGCGCCACGAGGAGCGGCTGCCATCGGGACGGGGCGCGGGCCAGCGCGTAGGCGAGCGGTGTGCCCAGGGCGACAAGGATCAGGCTGGCCAGGGCGGCGTAGGTCAGCGAGCCGAGGACGGCGTCCCGATAGAGCGGGTCGGCGTAGAGCGTCAGGTAATTGTCGAAGTTCAGGGCTTCGAGAAAGCTCGACCAGCCGTCGAGGCCGGCCCGCCAGTCGAGCACCGGCAGATAGGGGGGAATCGCCGTCGCCGGCTCCGACAGGCTGATCTTGAGGGTGATCGCGAACGGCAGCAGGAAAAACGCCGCCAGCCAGAGGAAGGGTGGCAGCCGCACGAGACGATCGAACAGCCGTGCCGTTATCCGGCCGCTCACCGGCGGGCCCCCGGATCGCGCCGCCCCGGGCGGGCATGCGGATCGGCCGACGGCGCGATGGGCCTCATGCCGGCAGGATCACGGCGGCCTCGGCCGCGAAGCCGGCATGCGATGCCGATCCGAGCGCCTGCCCGGCCTCCGTCGGTCGCCCGCTCGCCCGCAGCGTCGTGCCGTCGGGCAGGCGCAGGGTCCGACGCAGCCTGTCTCCGAGAAAGACGGAATCGGCGATCACCACCGGCAGCCCCTCCGTGCCGAGAACGAGGTCCTCCGGCCGCACGGCGACCACGACGGCGGCCCCCGTCTCCAACGTGCCCGCCGCGACGCCCCGCACGGCGCCATAAGCGGTCTCGACTTCGTGAGCGCCGCCGGGCCCTCTCGCGCCGAGGCGGCCGGGGATGAGATTCACGTCGCCGAGCAGACCCGCCACGAAGCGGCTCGCTGGGCGTCGGTAGAGCTCCGCCGGAGGTCCGACCTGGATCAGGCGCCCGCCTTCCATGACGCCGATCCGGTCGGCAAGCATCATCGCCTCCTCGGGATCGTGCGTGACGACGATGAAGGCGGTGCCGAGCCGCCGCTGGACGGCGCGCAACTCGCCCTGCGTCTCCTCGCGCAGGCCGCGATCCAGGGCGCCGAGCGGCTCATCGAGAAGCAGCAGCTGCGGCTCCCGGGCCAGCGCCCGGGCCAGGGCGACCCGCTGCCGCTGACCGCCCGAGAGCGTGTCGGGTCGGCGGTCGCCGAACCCGTCGAGGCGCACGAGCCGGAGCAGGTCCGCCACCCGGTTAGCGGCGGCGGCGCGGCCGAGGCCCTTGAGACCGTAGCCGATATTGCCGGCCACGCTCATGTGCGGGAACAGGGCATAGGACTGGAACATCATGTTGACCGGCCGCCGGTGGGGCGGCAGCGCGGTCAGATCGGCCTCCCCCAGCAGGATCCGCCCGGCGGTCGGTCTCTCGAAGCCCGCGATCATGCGCAGGAGGGTGCTCTTCCCGCAGCCGGACGGCCCGAGCAGACAGAAGAACTCCCCCGGCTCGAGATCGAGCGTCACGGCCTCGACGGCGTGGTGCGTGCCGAAGCGTTTGGTCAGCTCCTCGAGCCGCAGGCGCGGCGCCGGCAGGCCGGACAACGGATCAGGAATCCTCGCGCAGCGCCTCGGCCACGCGCGCTTCCAAGAGATCCGGCCGCCGCAGGACGAGGGCGCCGCGGGTGCGGTCGACCAGACCCTCGGCGGCCATCGCGGTGAATTCCCGGGTCACCTGCTCCCGCCGGCAGCCGATCCGGGCGGCGAGGACGTGGTGGTAGGGCGGGGGCGACACCACCCGCTCGCCCCCCGCCCCGGCCCGCGGCACGGAGAGGCGCAGCAGCTCGGCATACAGCCGGTGCTTGAGATCGAGCAGGGCGTGCTCCATCAGCCGCGTATTCAGCTCGCGCACGCGCTTGGCCAGGAGCCGGAACAGCCGGTCGGCGATCGCCTCGGACGCGAAGACGATCTGGCGGAACACCGGGGCCGGCACCACGCAGACCTCGCCGCGCGTCAGCGCCGTGACGTTGGCCGAGCGGCCGATTCCGTCGATCGCGGCGAGTTCGCCGAAGAAGGCCCCGCCCCGCATCTCCCCCAGGATGACCTCCTTGCCGGACTGGGTCCGGTTCAGGATGCGGACCTCGCCGGAGGCGATGAAGTACACGTCGGTGGAGATGTCGTCGAAGTCGACCAGAACCTCGTTCTCGTCGAAGCGGCGCCAGTGGCAGCGGGGCTCGTAGGGCCCGAGCTCAATGCCCGGATCCTTGAAGAAGGGTATCGTCCCCAACCGCGCCATCGATCGTGTTCCCTCAACTCCGGCCTCCGTCCCTGCCCTGACGGGGGCCAGCCAGCAGATCTGGGGACGGGAGCAGCCCGTACAGTGACGTCGCGCTCCGCCGGGGCGGTGCTGGATCGATCGGGCATAATGATCGTGACGGTCGCGGGCTGGACGGTCAAGCCGCGTCCCGATGAACAGGAGTTTATTGGCGTGGATCACCCATGAGGGCTAGGTTCCCTGTCCGCTGCGGCGGCCTGACTCGATGCATCAAGACGTTCCATTCCCGCTCTCGACAGCCGCTCCAGGCCCTCGGCTTCAGGCGACCTTGTCTCATCCGTTCGAGCGGTCGGGACGCAGCCTCCATTCGGGGCGACACGCCACGGTCCGCGTCAGCCCGGCGCCGGCCGGCCACGGCATCGTCTTTCGGCGTCGTCTGAAGGATGGTCGCACGGTCGATGTGCCGGCCGATTGGCGACTTCGGGAATCGCAGCCGCTGTCCTCGGCGGTGCGGCGGGAGGGGGTCCTCGTCCGCACGATCGAACACCTCATGGCATCGCTGAGCGCCTTGCGGATCGACAACGTGCTGGCCGAGATCGACGCGGACGAGCTGCCGATCTTCGACGGCAGCGCCACGCCGTGGTGCGAGGCCATCCGGGCCGCGGGCCGGAGCGAGCAGACCTTGCCCTGCCGGGTCATCCGCCTGCTGCGGACCGTTGCGGTCGAGAACGGGCGGCGGCGGCTTCAGATCGAGCCCGGCGACGGACTCCACATCAGCGGCCACCTCGCGCTGGCGCATTTCGGGTCGGTCGACTGGTCGGGTGCGATCACGCCCGAAGGCTTCGAGCGGGAGATTGCGCCGGCGCGCAGCTTCGGTCGCTACCTGCGAGCCATGGCGGGGCGCGCCTACGGCTTCGTCCGGGGGACGGACTTCCTGCAGGGCGTATCGCCCCGCTCGGCGGCGCTCCTCGTGCGCGGGCACGTGCTCGGCGGGATGCGGGTCCCCGATGAGCCGGTGCGGCATCGCATCCTCGATCTCGTCGGCGATCTCGCTTTGGCGGGGCACCCGATCGAGGGCCGCATCTCAGCCTTCCACACGGGACACGAACTCAACCACGCCCTGGTCGCGGCCCTGATGAGCGACAGCTCGGCCTGGGAACTCGTTTGAGGCGCGGCCGACAGACCGGGGGGAGGCCTCAGGCGGAGGCAGGTCGAGGGGGTTCGCAGGCGGCCGCGACCTCACCGAAGGCTCGGACCAGATCGACATCGAGCTTCGCGGTCATCTGCCTCAGGATGGCGTAGGCCTCCGGGGCCGATTTCGGCGCCTTGTAGGGGCGCGCCTCGATCAGCGCGGCGAAGATGTCGCAAATGGTGATCAGACGGACGAGATCCGGGATCTGCGACCCGCGCAAGCCGTCCGGATAGCCCGAACCGTCGAGATATTCGTGGTGCGAGCGGACCACCGACAGGGTCAGCGCGTCATAATCGCCCGTCAGCAGCATCGCGTGACCGAGCGCCGGGTGACGATCCATCTCCTTGCGCTCGAGGGGCGTCAGCGGTGCCGGCTTGTTCAGGATGGCGAGCGGGATCTTGGCCTTGCCGATGTCGTGGAGCAGCGCCCCTTTGACCAGGTACCGGGAATCGGCCTCGCTGAGCCCCAGAATACGGGCGAATTCGGCTGCGATCCCGGCCACGCTCAGGCAGTGGCGGTGGGTGACGTCGTCGAAGTTCGCGACGACGTCGAGCCAGTTGCGCACCTTCGCCTCGCGGATGGCCTGATTGACCAAGTCGGCGCCGCTTTCGACCACCGCCGGCGGGGGTGCCTGATCGGCCCGGAACAGGCTGACGAAGGCCGCATGTGCCTCATGGATCTGATGCCGCCACCGGCGGGCGGATCGCGTATCCGGCCCGCCGTCGGTCAGGGTCGCGACCGCATTCAGCAGCAGGGCGCTCGCCGTGGAGGCCGCCATCACCCGGGTCGCCCCCAGAGCCGTCGCCTGGATCTCGCCGCGCCCGAGATTGCCGTGGATCAGGGCGAGAAACGGGACCCCGGGCGCCCGCACCGTGGACAGGACCTGACGCAGGCGCCGGACGGATTCGGAGGTCAGTGCGCTGACGTCGCTGATGATCAATGCGGCGCCCGATGGCGGGGCCGCGTCGCCGTAGAGGTCGTGCAACATCACGGAAATGCCGCCGCCGAGGTTGCGCGCGAGCCGCCCGCCCCGCTCGAGATCGTCGGTCAAGATCAGGGTCTGGCCCAACAACTCCCCCCGTCGCTCGCCTCGTTCCGGGCGTCCAACGTGTGTGAGCGCACTCTAACCAATGATCGGCCTATCGAAATCTGGATAGACGTCGCTCAAGATAATTATAGTCGCATTACGTTAAAATTTTAGCCGCCCAGGCAGGTATTCTCCGCTTCAATCAGGTATCCAACCCGTCACATCGAGGCCTCGCGAATCGTGTCGGTCGGCGCGGAGCCGACGCTTGCCTCGCCGCGTCCGGACAGCCAGAACGCCGTCATGCTGCGCGTCAATGACCTCACCTATCGCATCGGCGACCGTCTGATCCTCGATTCGGCGAGCTTCACGATCCCGGAAGGCGCCCGCGTCGGTCTCGTCGGGCGCAATGGGGCCGGCAAGACCACGCTGTTCAAGGCCATTCTCGGCGATCTGCCGGTGGATGCGAAATCGGTGGCGCTGCCCAAGGGCATGCGGATCGGCGCCGTTGCCCAGGAGGCACCGGCCGGGCCGGAGACGCTGCACGCCGTCGTGCTCGCCGCCGACACGGAGCGCGCCCGGCTGATGGCGGAGGCCGAGCATGCGGACGGCTTGCGCCGCGCCGAGATCGAGACCCGGCTCGTCGATATCGGCGCCCACTCGGCGCCGGCCCGGGCCGCCGCGATCCTGCACGGCCTGGGGTTCGATGCGGCCGCCCAGGGGCGGCCCTGCTCGGACTTCTCCGGCGGCTGGCGGATGCGCGTGGCGCTGGCCGCCGTCCTGTTCTCGGAGCCGGACCTGCTGCTCCTCGACGAGCCGACCAACTATCTCGACATCGAGGGCACGCTCTGGCTGTACGATTACCTGGAGCGCTACCCGCGCACCGCCATCATCATCAGCCACGACCGCGACCTGCTCGACACCAGCGTCGATCACATCCTCCATCTCGACCGCGGCAAGCTGACGATCTACCGCGGCGGCTATTCGAGCTTCGCCAAGCAGCTCTCGGAGAAGCGGGTGCTCCAGGCCAAGGCGAAGGCCAAGCAGGATGCCGAGCGCGCGCATCTCCAGAGCTTCATCGACCGGTTCAAGGCCAAGGCCACCAAGGCGCGGCAGGCCCAGTCGCGGATGAAGCGGCTGGCCAAGATGGAGCCGATCGCGGCGCTGCTCGACGACGACGTGCCGGTGATCCACCTGCCGAGCCCGGAGAAGCCCCTGTCGCCGCCGATCGTGGCGATGGAGCGGGTCAAGGCCGGCTACGGGGACCGGATCGTCCTGACCGGGCTCGACCTCAGCCTCGCGCCGGACGACCGGGTGGCGTTGCTGGGCGCGAACGGCAACGGCAAGTCGACCTTCTGCAAGCTGATCGGCGGGCGGCTCGGCCCCGTGGCCGGCGAGGTCAAGCGCTCCTCCAAGATGGAGGTCGCCTATTTCGCCCAGCATCAGCTCGACGAGTTGCGGCCCTCCGAGAGCGCCTACGCGCATGTCCGAACCCTGATGCCGGACGTTCCGGAGGCCAAGGTGCGCTCCGCGACGGCGCGGCTGGGCTTCGGCGCCAACAAGGCCGACACGCCAGTCGAGAAGCTCTCGGGCGGCGAGAAGGCGCGGCTGCTCATGGGCCTCGCGGCCTTCCACGGCCCGCACCTCCTGATCCTCGATGAGCCGACCAACCACCTCGATATCGAGAGCCGGCAGGCCCTCGTGGAGGCGATCAACGACTACGAAGGGGCCGTCATCCTCGTGTCCCACGACCGCTTCCTGGTCGAGGCCTGCGCCGACCGGCTCTGGCTCGTCGCGGACGGCACGGTGAAGACCTTCGACGGCGACATGGACGATTACCGGCGCTTCGTCCTGTCGGGGCCGGAGCGCGAGGCGGAGCGCGAGACCGAACCGTCCGGCGGCCAGAAGGCCGAGGCGCGCCGGGCCGGCGTCGAGCGCCGCGCGGCCCTGGCGCCGCTGCGCAAACGCCTGGAGGCCATCGAGGCCCGCATGGCCAAGCTGACCGCGGCGATCCAGAAGATCGATGCGGCGCTGGAGGACGGGTCCGCCTTCCGCGAGAACGCCGCCAAGGCGGGCGAGATCGCCAAGATGCGCGCGGACGCCGCGCAGGCGCTCGCCTCCGCCGAGGAGGAATGGCTGAATGTGAGCGCGGAGATCGAGGCCGCCTGAGGCGTTCCCCGGCGCGCTCGGACCCCTTGAGGCCGGTGGTTCCCATCCGTTCGGGCGCTGCGAAACCATCCAGCAGCGCCACGGCAGGCCGGGCGGCGCGATGCTTGTTCAGAGCGACAGTTCGATCGCCCGCTCCAGGATGTCGACGCCGAGGTCGATCTCCTCGTCGGTGGCGGTCAACGGCGGGGCGATGCGGAACACGCCGCCCATGCCCGGCAACTGCACGATGTTCATGCTCAGCCCGAGGTCCAGGCAGCGCCGGGTGATCGCATCGCCCAGATCCGGCGCAGGCACCTTCGTGCCCCGGTCGGCCACGATCTCGACGCCCTGCAGAAGCCCGCGGCCCCGGAGGTCGCCGATGCAGGCGAAGCGCTGCTGAAGGGCGCCCAACCGCGTGGCGAGCCGGGCGCCGGCCTCCTCGGCCCGGGCGACGAGGCCGTCGCGCCGGACAATCTCCAGCACCTTGAGGCCCACCGCTGCGGGCAGCGGATCGGAGACGTGCGTGGTGTAGAATAGGAACCCGCGGGCGTGGCAGAGATCCTCGATCTCCGGCGTGGTCAGGACCGCCGCGAGCGGCAGGCCGGCGCCCAGGGTCTTCGACAGGGTGAGGATGTCCGGGACAACGCCGTCGCGTTCGCAGGCGAACATCAGGCCCGTGCGGCCGATGCCCGTCTGGGCCTCGTCGAGGATCAGCAGCATCCCCCGCTCCGCGCATTTCCGCTTGAGCGCGGCGAGGTAGCCCGGTGGCAGTTCGAGGATGCCCCCGGAGCTGAGGATCGGCTCGGCCAGGAACGCCGCCAGGTTGCCGGTCGATTGCCGGTCGACCAGCGCGAAGGCGTAGTCGAGTTCGGTCTGCCAGTCGGGGGCTCCGTCCTTCTCGAAGGTGGGGCGGTAGGCGTTCGGCGCGGGGATCGCGAAGGAGCCGACGGAGGCCGGGCCATAGCCCTTGCGGCCGGCGCTGTAGGTCGCCCCGGCCGCCCCCGCCGTCATCCCGTGCCAGGATTGCGCGAAGCTCACGACCTCCCAGCCGCCCGTGGCGAGCTTGGCCATGCGCAGGGCGGCCTCGTTGGCCTCTGCGCCGGTGGTCAGCAGGAGCGTCCGTTCGAGGTCGCCGGGGGCGATCCGGGCCAATTCCGTCGCGAGATCGACCACGGGCCGGCTCAGCATGCCGCTGAACAGGTGGTCGAGATGTCCGACGTGATGCGCGGCCACCGCGGCGATCTCGGGATGCCCGTGGCCCAGAATCGCGCTCATCTGGCCGGAGGTGAAATCGAGGATCTTCCGGCCGTCCGCGTCGTAGACGAAGCTGCCCTCCGCCCGCTCGATGATGACCGGCGCGAAGGAGCCGCCGTACCGCACGAGATGCCGACGTGCGCGCGTCCAGAAATCGGCGTCGTCGTTCCGTGTCATCGTCGGTCCTGCACCCGGGTCCAGCCGCGCCATGCTAGGACCGCCGCGGACGGCAGAAAAGCTTATCGTTCTGAACCGAGAGTTCAGAGGTTCTTATGGCTCACAGCCTCGACATCGATCTCCTGCGCAGCTTCGCCGCGGTGGCGGAGACCGGCGCCCTGAGCCGGGCGGCGGAGCGGGTCAGCCGCAGTCAGGCTGCCCTCAGCATGCAGATGAAGCGCCTGGAGGATCTCGTCGCGCAGCCGCTTCTGCGGCGGACGGGGCGCGGGGTCTCCCTGACGGTGCAGGGGGAGCGCCTTCTAATTCATGCGCGCCGGATCCTGTCCGCGCACGACGACGCCCTGGCTGAATTGTCCGGACGGAGTCTCACCGGCACGCTGCGGATCGGCTGTCCGGACGATTATGCGCAGGCGTTCCTGCCGGCCCTGCTGCGCGGCTTCGCACCCCGACACCCCGCGGCGGCGATCGCGGTGGTCTGCGCCGCGACGCCCCGTCTGGAGGAGCGATGGCAACGCGGTGGACTGGATCTGGCGCTGGTTTCCGTTGCCCGCTCGGCCGAGGGGGAGATCCTCCGGCACGAGGATCTCGTCTGGGTCGCACCGCGCGGTGCGCCCGCGGCTTGGCCCGACCCGCTGCCGCTCGCCCTCGGCGATCCCGATACCCTCGATCATCGGGCGGCGCGGGCCGCCCTCGACAAGGCGGGGCGCCCATACCGGATCGCCTACGCGAGCGGCAGCCTATCGGGCCTGCTGGCCGTGACGCGCTCCGAGCAGGCCGTGGCGGTCCTGACCCGCGCCGCGGTCCCGCCCGATCTGCGCATCCTGACCCGCAGCAGCGGATTGCCGGCGCTGCCGCGCATCGGTCTGACGATCCGCCTGGATGAAGCGCATGCCACTCCGCTCACGCGGGCCTTCGCCGCCCATGTCCGGTCCGTTCTGCCGGCGCTCTGAGCCCGCGATCGATCGGCGAGGGAAAGCCGATCGACCACGACGGTGAAGCCCAGCGCCGCCGCATGCCAGGATCTACGCTTCGTCACCGGATTTCGGCCAGAATACAACGATGTCGTCGTTGTCGACATCGATCCAATTGAAGTGCGTCTTCGGGTTGTCCTGACTGATGCTCTCGAAATGCGCGCTGTTGCACAGAACGTAGACCTCCCGCTCCGGCCCATGGAAGCCGATATCGATCTCCAACTGGCGAAGGGCCGAGCGGAGGTCCGTATCGGACAGGTGCGCGCCCCGGAATTTCCGGCCAGCCACGTCCGGAAAGGCCGCGCTCCAGGCTGCCATGACCCGGGGATTGTCATACTGAACGACCGTGTCGGTTCCCACGACGCGGGATGGGCTGTGATCCAGCCGGACATCCTCGCTCCAGTTGCGGTTGGCGGCGCCGATCGTCTTCGTCGTTTC
Organism: Methylobacterium sp. UNCCL125; assembly: GCF_900116795.1. NCBI lineage: Bacteria > Pseudomonadati > Pseudomonadota > Alphaproteobacteria > Hyphomicrobiales > Methylobacteriaceae > Methylobacterium > Methylobacterium sp. UNCCL125. The sequence continues at coordinate 97,777 of NZ_FPBW01000009.1, forward strand.
CGGAGAGACGACAGGCGTCGTCGCCGTGACCGTCGCCATGGCCGCCGCGGCAATCTGGCTGCCGCGCCGATCCGGCGGATCGAACGGCATGGCGTCGATCGCCCGGATCTGGGTTTCGGCCAGCGCGAAGACGGCGCCGGCCGCCTCCGGCGAGAGCGTGTAGATGGACCGGGGATCCGGTGCAGCCGAGACGGCGGCCGGCGCCGTCTTCGCTGTCGTCAGCCCGAGTTCTTCGGCGTGGTTCGCTTTCTGGGTGGCAGCCGTGACGGCAGCCAGGGGAGGTATGTAATCCATCGCGCGGTCTCCATCTCATCGAGCCGATGCGCTCCCATCGCCGCTCAACGTGAGCGGCGTGCCTCAGCGTGCTGCGCCGGCAGACAGACGTGCCGGCGGTACAGCGGGCGAATGCCGTCCGGACCGGCAACCGGCGCGGCGACGCCCGGCAAGGCCGGGCCGAGCTGCGGTGTCGCCGCGCGGCGCGACCAAGCGCGTCAGCGGTCGCGCCTGCCGGGTCATGCCGTAGGCGGCCGGCTGCGCAGAGCGGGCCTGTTCAGAACTGGACGCGCCGGTCCGTGATGCCGGTTAGGCGGAGTGGCGGGGATGCAAGCGGGAAACGCCTCGGCTCTCGGGCGCCACGCGGCCCTCATGACCACCGGCACCCCATCCGCGAGCTTCATGCTCCGTTAATTCTTACGTGCACTCAAACACTTGAAGGTGTCAAGTCTATTCCGGCCGTGCCCGCGCCTTTCCACGGTGTCGGCGACGATGTGCGAAGACAATAGGCCTGTAACGCAACAGAGTTTTCTATTTTTATACTGAAACATGTAGTGGATGACACGCAGTTTTTGGCGGTCATGCCAAGGCATGCCCCATCATGCCATGAGCCGTCCCGATTCACAGGATGCGTGGTGCGCCTGTGCCGTGGACACCCGGTGGATGCCATGCGGCGGTCAGCGGCCCGGTGATCGGGCGACCCGGTGGCCGGGGGCGACGGTGCCCTTCGTCCGGCAAACGCCGCCGATTCCCACGTCCGATGGGCGGTCGAAGGCTGCGTTTGCCCGCAGCCCGCGGACATGCGAGAGAGGCCGAATGTTGACCGTCGATAGCCTCTGGCGCGCGCGGCACCGGCTCGCGCAGTTCGGGAAGAAGCGGACCGGATCGCCGCGCATCCTCGTGATCGGCGTCTGCCAAGCGGGGTCCATCGCCAAGACGATGCGCTACCTGCTGCCCGAGGCGCGGGTGGATTTCGTTTCGGCCTTTACGGCGGCCCGCCGGTTCCCGCGTCTCGCGGACCTGATGGCGCATGCGGACGGCTACGACCACGTCTTCAGCAGCATCTACCTGCCCCGGTTCAAGGGCGGCGGCACGATCGACACGCTGCGGACGCACCCGAAGGTGCGGTTGATCCCCACCATCGTGTTCAGCGCCTATCATCCGGATCTCGTCCATGTGGGCGTGCAGGATTCCGTCACGCTCAACGGCCTGATCTCGGGGCCGATGGGGCATTCGCACTCGGCGATCACGCTGTTCGCCTACCTCTCCGGATTCTCGCAGGCGCAGGCGCTGCGCCTGTTCTCCGAGCCGGTCTTCGAGCGCCTCGGGTATTTCAATCTCTGGGACGAGTCGGTTTCGTATCTGCGCGGGCTCGGCGTCCAGGCGGGGTACGATCTGGACACGCACCTCACGCGCTGGGCGCGCCGGGGCTGCTTCATGCACTCGATCAACCACACGAAGCTCTACGTCGTCGCCGACCTCGCCCGGGGCCTGCTGACCCGGGCCGGCGTCCCGTTCGAGGAATGCGATCTCGACGCGTTCCTTCCGGACGATCTCGGCGGTCAGGGCAGCTGGCCGGTCTATCCGGAGATCGCCCAGCATTACGGCGTGCCCGGCAGCGCTCTGTTCTTCAAGGCGGAGACGCGCCGGTCCGGTCCCGCGCGCACGATGAGCCGGGCCGAGTTCGTCGCCGCCTCCTACGCGAATTACGACCGGCGCGAGCGCAAGCTTCTGATCTCGCAGCGTGTCCAGGGCTGGCTCACCGACCCGCCGACGGTGGATTTCCTGCGTGAGGCCGCGGGGCGCGACGCGGCGCCGGCGCGGTCGGAGAGCCGGGCCCCGGCCCTGAGCGCCGGCAGCCTCGCCGGACACGCGTCTTAAGGTTCGGGCGGGCACTTCCCATCGGTCCCGGCGTTGTCGCGCACGGCCCGCGGCTGCGGGATGGACGTCGAGGTGGTTCGATGGGCTCTCAGTCCCGGCACAGCGCCGGTCGCTTCGCGGCCGCGGCGGCCCTGACGCTCGTCGGCTCGGCCGCGGCCCTGGCCGGCTGGAGCGGGCTCGCGGTGAACCGGCGGATGCGCCTGCCGCCCGCCCTGCCGGGGCGGCACGAACGGCTCCGGACCCGACGCGCCGGCGAGATCTCGCTCTACGGATCGACCGAGGCCGAGGGCGTGCCGCTCCTGCTGATCCATTCCATCAACGCCGCGGCCAACGCCTATGAGGTGCGGCCGCTCTATCTGCGCTACCGCGGCACGCGGCCTGTCTACGCCCTGGACCTGCCGGGTTTCGGCTTCTCGGAACGGTCGCGCCGCCGTTACACGCCGCGGCTGATGGTTGAAGCGATCCACGCCGCGGTCGATGAGATCCGGCACCGGCACGGCGGCTGGGCGATCGATGCCCTGGCTGTCTCGCTGTCGGCCTCGTACCTCGCGCGGGCCAGCCTGGAACGGTCGGATGCCTATCGCAGCCTCGCGCTGATCAGCCCGACGGGATTCGATGGGCGGCTCTCGGGGGACGGTCCCCCGGACGGCCATCGCGGCCGGGACTGGCTACGCGACGCCCTCGACCGGCCGCCCCTGGGCCGGCCGCTGTTCGATGCCCTGGTCACGCGGCCGAGCATGCGCTTCTTCCTGCAGAAGACCTTCGGCTCGTCCGCCATCGACGGGGGTCTGCTCGCCTACGATTACGCGTCGGCGCACCAGCCCGGTGCCGAGCACGCCCCCTGGTGCTTCATCGCCGGTCACCTGTTCCCCACCGACGCGACGCGTCTCTACGAGCGCCTGCGCCTCCCGGTCTGGATGGTGCACGGCACGCGCGGCGACTTCGTCGATTACCGGCTGGCGCCGCGGGTCGCCGACCGGCCCAACTGGCGCGTCGAGACCCTGCCGACCGGCGCATTCCCGCATTTCGAGCAGCCGGCGGCGGTCGCGGCCGGCTACGACGCGTTCCTGGCGAGCATCATCCGGCTGCCGGCGGCTCGACCGGCGTGATCCGGTAGCGCAGCCACACCACGCCGTCGGAAAGGCGCTCGCAGGCCGTCAGGTCGAGCTTGCGGCGGCTGCCCATCGTGTCCGCCTCCTCGCCGGCGAAGTCGAACACCGCGGGCGTCCCGGTCAGGCCATCGACGGCGGGCACCAGGAGCAGGCTCAGTTCGTCGATGATCCCGGCTTTCAGCATCGAGCCGTTGATGTGGCCGCCGCCCTCGACGAGGAGCCGCTCGATCCCGAACAGGGTGCGCAGCTTCGCCGCCGCCAGGGCGAAGTCGACGGTCCGCTCGCCCGCGAACAGGTAGGACTGGCTGCCGGCCCGGAGCGCGCGCAGATGCGAATCTGGCACGGATTCGGTGAGCACCACCACCACATGGTCCCCCTCGATCGTATTGCGCGCGCCCCAATCCAGACGTCCGCGCGCGTCGAGGGCCACGGCGTAGCCCGGCGCGTCGCGGCGGGCGACATGATCCGTCCGCGGGACCGGAACGCCGTCGTCCCGGATCGGCTCGGGCAACGGATCGGCGCTGTCGGCATAGCCCTGCATCGTCACCCGCCCGCACATCCACGCATCGCCCTTAAGCTCGCCGTGGACGCGCTCGTAATGGCTGTCGGCATCCAGCGTTTTCCAGCGGCGCACCTTGATCCGGCCGTCGACCGACGAGGTCATGTGACAGATCACGTACGGGCGTTCGGCGGATGCCATGGACGATCCTCGTTCAGCGCGCCGGGGCTCTCCCCCCGCGAACACCCGCGAAACTAGGCGGATCGTCCCTTCGGCCCAGGGCGGCGCGCGGGATCGAACGCCGCAGCGATCCGCGTCTGTGGACCCGGCGCGCCCCGGTCCGTAAGAATGCGGCGGCCGCCGGGAGCGGCGTCCGTATTGGATTCCAATGATCGACCTGACCCTCGAGGCCGCCCGCACCATCGTCGACACCGCCCTGCGGGAGGCACGGACACTGACGCTCAAGCCTCTGGCCGTCGTCGTCTACGATGCCCGCGGCGCCCTCAAGGCGGCCGCGGTCGAGGACGGGACCTCCCTGCGCCGGGCCGAGATCGCGAGCGGCAAGGCCAACGGCGCGCTGGCGCTGGGTCTCGGCTCCCGGGCGATCCACGCGCGGGCGGAGCAGCAGCCCTATTTCGTCGCCGCCGTGACCCATCTCGCCGGCCCCGCCGCCCTCGTGCCGGTGCCCGGCGGCGTGCTGATCCGGTCCGGTGAGGGACGGCTCCTCGGCGCGGTCGGCATTTCCGGCGACACCTCCGACAACGACGAGATCTGCGCGGTGGCCGGCATCGAAGCCGCCGGCCTGAAGCCGGAAACCGGCGCCTGATCATGCGCCTGCGTCGGCGCGACTGGCTGGCCGGCGCGATGGCCCTCTCGGCCGTGCCGCCCGCCCGCGCGGCCGAGGCGCTCTACCGCCGCGGCAACGACGCCGATCCCGAGACCCTCGACCCGCACCGCTCGTCCACGGTCGCGGAGGCGCATATCCTGCGCGACCTCGGCGATGGGCTGCTCACCTACGACAATTGCGGCGCCATCATCCCGGGCGCCGCACGCGCCTGGACCGTCTCGGACGACGGCGCGACCCTGCATTTCGACCTGCGGCCCGACGGTCGCTGGTCGAATGGCGAGCCGGTCACCGCGGCGGATTTCGTCTACTCGCTCCGCCGGATGCTCGATCCGGCCACGGCGGCGAAATACGCTGAGATCCTGTTCCCGATCCGCAACGCCGCCGCCGTGAACCGCGGCGAGAAGCCGGCCGACGCCCTGGGCGTGGTCGCGGAGGCGCCGCTGCGGCTCGCGATCACCCTGGAACAGCCGACGCCCTACATCCTGGAACTCCTCACCCATCAGACCGCCCTGCCGGTCCACCGCGCCTCGGTCGAACGCTACGGCGACAGTTTCACCCGGCCGGGAAACCTCGTGACGAATGGGCCCTATCGGCTCGCCGACCGCGTGCCGGGCGGCGCCATCACGCTGGAGGCCAACCCGCACCATCCGGATGCGGCGAGCCTCGCGATCCGCCGGGTCGCCTTCCTGCCGACGCCCGACATCGCATCGGCCGTGCGCCGCTACGCCGCCGGCGAGATCGACTCGCTCTCCGACCTGCCCGTCGACCAGATCGCCGACCTGCGTCGCCGCTTCGGAACGCAGGTGGTGCTCGGACCCTTGCTGGGACTGGCGGCGCTGGTGGTGAACACCCGCAAGGCGCCGTTCTCGGACAGGCGCGTCCGACAGGCGCTGTCGCTCGTGATCGACCGGGAATACTTGGCCGACGGGCTTAACAGCGGCACCATGAGTCCCGCCTATTCCCTGTGTCCGCCCGGCCTCGACAATTACCGGACGCCGCCCGAAACCGAGGGCCGCCGCAGCCTGCCGATCGACCACGAGGCGGAGGCGCGCCGACTGCTCGCCGAAGCGGGCTTCGGCCCGGACCGCCCGCTCACCCTGGAGTACCGGTTCAACATCAGCGACAACAACCGCACCGTCGCGGTGGCGCTCGGCGACATGTGGCGCGATCTCGGGATCAGGACCCGCTTCGTCTACACCGACGCCAAGACGCATTTCGCCCATCTGCGCGACGGCGGCGATTTCGACGTCGCGCGCATGAGCTGGCTCGCCGACTATTCAGACCCGCAGAACTTCCTGTTCCTGCTCCAGACCGGAAATGACGGCATGAATGCCGGCCATTGGTCGGATGCCGCCTACGACACCCTGATGGCGCAGGCGGCCGCCGAGCGCGACCTCACCCGACGGGCCGGCCTGCTCTACGACGCGGAGGCCATCGCCCTGCGCGAACTGCCCTGGATCCCGCTGATGCATTACCGCTCCAAGGCGCTGATCGCGCCGCGGCTGCACGGCTACCATCCGAACCTGCGCAACGCCGCGCCGACGCGGTTCCTGAGGCTCGACGCGTGATCCGCTTCATCCTGCGCCGCCTCCTGCAGGCGGTGCCGACGCTGCTCGCCGTGGTGACCGTCAGCTTCTTCTTGATGCGGCTGGCCCCGGGCGGACCGTTCGACCTGGAGCGGCCGCTGGCGCCCGCCGCCATGGAGAACCTGCGCCGGGTCTACGGCCTCGACCGGCCGCTCGTCGCGCAGTTCGGCAGCTATCTCGCGGCGCTGGTGCGGGGCGACCTGGGCCCCTCCTTCTCGTTCCGCGACCAGAGCGTCCTCGATCTGATCGCCCGGGGCCTCCCGGTCTCCGCGACGCTGGGCGCCCTCGCCCTCGTGCTGGCCACCGCGCTCGGCGTCGGGCTCGGGATCGCGGCGGCGCTCCGGCGCGGCGGCGTCATCGATCGGCTCCTCGGCGTCGGTGCGGCCCTGACCCTCTCGCTGCCGAGCTTCGTGGTCGCGCCCCTGCTCCAGATCGCCTTCGGGCTGACGCTGCGCTGGCTGCCGCTGGGAGGCTGGAACGACGGCGCCCCGAGCCACCTGGTCCTGCCGGTCGTGACGCTGGCCCTGCCGCAGGTCGGTGCCCTGGCCCGGCTGACCCGGACCTCGCTGGCCGAGACCCTGCGGACGCAGCCGGTCCGCACCATGCGCAGCCTCGGCCTGCCGCCGGCCCGCGTCACCCGCCACGCCTTGCGGGGCGCGCTCCTCCCGGTTGTGGCCTATCTCGGGCCGCTGGCCGCGTCCCTGCTCACCGGCTCGGTGGTGGTGGAGACGATCTTCGGCCTGCCGGGGATCGGCCGCTACTTCGTCGAGGGCGCGCTCAACCGGGACTACACGCTGGTGATGGGCACGGTGCTGCTGGTCGCCGGACTGGTCATCGCCCTCAACCTCGCCGCCGACCTCGCCTGCGCATGGCTCGACCCGCGCCTCCGGGCGGCGTCGTGACCATCACCGCCGCGGCTCCGGGGCCGGCCCGGCGCGCCGTTCTCCGCTTCGCCCGGGAACGCACCGCCATGGCGGCCCTCGCCGTGCTGATCCTGATCGCCCTCGCCTGCCTGATCGGTCAGGGGCTCACCGGCCACGATCCCGAGCGCGCCTATCCGGACCTGCGTCAGCTCCCGGCCGGCCTCACCGCACAGCCCGATGCCGAGCATCTCCGGCCGGCGCTTGAGCGCCTCGCCTTCCGGATGCGGGTCCGGCTCGACGCAGTCGCGCGCGATGGCGACACGCTGCGGCTCACCCTCGGGTCCGACGCGGGCGTCGATCGGCGCAGTCTGGCCTACCTGCCGCGCTCGGCGCTCTTCGGATCCCCCGACATCCTGGACGAGCGCGACGGCGGTCGGAGCCTCGTCGTCGTGGTGCCGATCCGGCGCCTGCACTTCCTCCTCGGCACCGACATCCAGGGCCGCGACCTGCTGACCCGCTGCCTCGTCGCCGGCCGGATCTCGCTGGCGATCGGGCTCGCCGCCAGCCTCGTCGCCCTGCTCATCGGCGTCGCCTACGGTGCCACGGCGGGTTTCATCGGGGGCGCCGTCGATGCCGTGATGATGCGCGGCGTCGACGTGCTGTACGCCCTCCCCTTCGTGTTCTTCGTGATCCTCCTGCTGGTGTTCTTCCGCCCGAGCCTGCTGCTCATGCTGGTGGCGATCGCCGCGGTGGAATGGCTCGACATGGCCCGGGTGGTGCGCGCCGTGACCCTGTCGCTGCGCGAGCGCGATTTCGTCCGCGCCGCACGGGCGCTCGGCCTCGGGACACCCCGCATCATCCTCCGGCACATCGTGCCCAACACCCTCGGTCCGGTGGCGGTGACCGCCACGCTGCTGGTGCCGCAGGTGATCCTGCTGGAGAGTTTCCTGTCCTTCCTCGGGCTCGGGGTGCAGGAGCCGCAGACGAGCTGGGGCGTCCTGATCGCCGAAGGCGCCCGTTCCATCGAGGGGGCGCCCCACATGCTCGCGGCCCCGGCCGCCTTCCTGATCGCGACCCTGGTGGCCCTCAACCTGATCGGCGACGGCCTCGCGGATGCGCTGGACCCCCGCGGAGACTGATGCCGCGGTCGGCGGCTTCCTCGACTCAGCCCAGCTGCCGGATCGGGGCACCGGCGAGCCAGGCTTCGATGTCCTCGACGGCCTGGGTGAAGAACGTCCGGTAATTGTTGCGCGACACGTAGCCGAGATGCGGCAATGCCAGCACGTTCGGCAGGCGGCGGAACGGGCTGTCGGCTGGCAGCGGCTCGGTCTCGAAGACGTCGAGGCCCGCGCCGGCGATCCAGCCCTCGTCCAGGGCCCGCACCAGGGCGTCCTGATCGATGATCGGCGCCCGTGAGGTGTTCACGAGGAACGCGTCGCGCCGCATGCGGCGCAACTCGGCCGGCCCCAGGAGGCCGCGCGTCCGATCGCCCAGCACGAGGTGGATCGTGACGACATCGCTCGCCTCCAGCAGCGCCTCCTTCGAGGCTGCCCGCTCGACCCCCGCGGCGGCCGCGCGGGCCTCATCGAGGTTCGGGCTCCAAGCGATCACCCGCATGCCGAAGGATCGCCCGATCTGGGCCACCCGCGTCCCGATCTTGCCGAGCCCGAGAATGCCGAGGGTGGCGCCCGCGAGATCGGTTCCGATCGTGCTCTGCCAGGGCCCCCCCTCGCGCATGGCCCGGCCCTCAGACGCCACGTGACGCGCCAGTCCAAGGATCAGCGCCCAGGTCAGCTCCGTCGGCGGCGTCGGACTCGAATCCGTGCCGCAGACGACCACGTTGCGCGCCCGGGCGGCCGCAAGGTCGATCGCGAGGTTGCGCATGCCGCTGGTGACGAGCAGCTGAAGCCGGGGCAGCCGCTCCAGCAGGGCTGCGGGGAACGGCGTGCGCTCCCGCATGATCACAAGAATCTCCGCCTGCGCGATCCGCGCCACGAGGGCATCCGCATCCGGAATGTGCTCGGCGATGGCCGAGACGGCGACGTGATCGGCGAGGCGCGTCCAGTCTGCGAGCGCGAGGGCTGCCTGCTGGTAATCGTCGAGGATGAGGCAGGTGCGCATGGCGATGGGGTAGGCCTCGGTGGGCAGAGCGTCAACGAAGTCCGATCGATGACACGACGTCGGCTCTTCGAAACTGCGGTGCGGTCAAGCGAGCCCGTCACGCCACGACCGCGCCGTCCAGCCCGGAGCCCGGGATCGACCAGGCCTTCGGGGCGGACGGCCAGTATGAGAGATCCCCCCTCTGTCGGGGCTCTCCCGACATTCGGCCGGCGGGATCGCGGAGGAGACGCGGACGGCTCCTAGGCCTCGGCCAATGCTGTGAACGCCACCGCGACGCCGGCGGCGCCGGGATCCTCAACACCGACGAGATCGCCCATAGCCAGGTAGCTCGAGCGGCCGGCGCCGGCGCGGGTCATGCGGGCCGTGGCTTCGGCACCGGCTCGGGCCGCCGCAGCGGCGGCGGTCAGATCTCCACTCCCCAGGGCCTCGACGGCGGGAATCAGCGCGTCGAGCAGGGTGCGGTCGCCGGCCTGAGCGCCGCCATGGCTCTGGACGCGCGCGACGCCCTGCCCGAGCGCCGTGGGCCATGCGGCCCCGTCGGCAAGGGCCGAGGCCGTCGCGGCGAAGAAGATCGAGCCGAGCACACCGCTCGATCCGCCGACGGCGCGGCCGATCCGCTCGGCCAGGGCCCGGCACAGGGCGGCCGGATCGGCCAGCGGCAGTCGGTCGAACTCAGCCCGTACGGCGCGCGCGGCCCCCGCGAAGGTCGTCCCAGCATCGCCATCGCCGACCTTGGCGTCGAGACCGTTGAGGGTCTCCTCAGCCTCGATCAGCGCCTTTGTGACGGCAGCGATGCGAGCCCCCGTGACGGCGTCGTGCGACGGCGTGAAGGTCTCACCCGCAAGCCCCTCCGGCACCGGCCGTAGGATCGGCGGCGCGATCCGGACTGCCGCCGGCCAGGCCGCGACCGGCACGGGCTCCGACAGGGCCCGCTCCAGCGCATCGTCGAGCGGGAGGACCGACAGCGAGGCGCCGTGCATGTCCAGCGCCGTCATCAGCGGCGCCGGACCGAGCAGCAGACGGACGCGCCGGCCCAGATCGGTGGCGAGCACCGCCCGCGTGAGAATCTGCATCTCCAGGGCTGAGGCGGAGCCGAGATTGTTCACGAGGAGGGCCAGACGGTCGGCGCCCGCGATCGCCCGCGAAAGCCTGTCGGCCATCATGTGGGCGAGATCGCTGGCCCTCGGCAGGGTGATGCGTTCCACGCCCGGCTCCCCGTGGATGCCGAGGCCGAGCTCGGCCTGACCCTCCGCCAATCGCTCGCTGCGCGGCGAACCGGGGATCGTGCAGGTCGAGACTGCGATGCCGAGCGACTTCGCCGCTTCGGCTGCCCGGCGGGCGAGCGCCGCAACGGTTTCGAGCGATTCCCCGGCTTCCGCAGCATGACCCGCCGCCTTGTGGACGAACAGCGTTCCGGCGACGCCGCGCGGCTGCTTGGCGTCCGGCAGGGCGATGTCGTCGGCGACGATCACGGTCTCGACCTTATGGCCCAGCGCCCGGGCCCGCTCGGCGGCGAGACCGAAATTCAGCCGGTCGCCCGCATAGTTCTTGATGACGAGCAGGCAGCCGGCCGGTCCCGTCACCGCGAGGATCCCGGCCAGCACCGCGTCGACGCTCGGCGAGGCGAAGACGTCCCCGCAGACGGCCGCGCTCAGCAGACCCGGCCCGACGAAACCGGCATGGGCCGGCTCGTGACCGGAGCCGCCACCGGAAACCACAGCGACCTTTCCGGGCTCCGGTACGGCGCGCAGGATCACGCGGATCCCAGGATCGCCCTCGAGCCGCGCAAGGCGCCCGCCGCTGGCTGCCAGCAGGCCGTCGAGGGCGTCGTTGACCAGGGTTGCGCGGGCGTCGATGACATGGGCCATGGCGTGACCTTCGATGGGGCGGTCACCGATTCTGGGTCGGCGGATCCGCACGCAGTGTCGGCGCAATCCGGTCGCCCAGGCAACGGCCTCGTCACGCCGTTCGCGATGATGGAGGCGTCGAGCCGGCCTCCGTCACTCCTTCACGGCGCCTGTGAGCGCCGACACGTAGTACTCGACGAAGAACGAGTAGAGGATCACCAGCGGGAGCGAGCCGAGCAGCGCGCCGGCCATCAGCGAACCCCACTTGTAGACGTCGCCGTCCACGAACTCGCTCACGACGGCGATGGGCACCGTCTTGTTCTGTGTCGAGGACAGGAAGGTCAGCGCATAGATGAACTCGTTCCAGCACAGCGTCAGAGAGAAGATGCCGGCCGAGATCAGCCCCGGGAAGGCCAGCGGCAGGATGATCTTGGTGAGGATCTGCCACCGGCTGGCGCCGTCCATCAGCGCGCATTCCTCCAGCTCGTACGGGATGGTCTTGAAGTAGCCCATCAGGAGCCACGTCGAGAACGGGATCAGGATCGTCGGGTAGGCGAGGATGAGGGCGATCGGCGAGTCGAACAACCCGTAGGCCTGCACGATCGTGGCCAGGGGGATGAACAGGATCGAGGGCGGCACGAGGTAGGCGAGGAAGATCGCCGCGCCGACCCAGCCCGCGCCCCGGTAGCGCACGCGGACGCAGGCATAGGCGGCGAGCACGCTGGCGAACAGCGACAGCACGGTCGCCGCCACCGACACGTACATCGTGTTCCAGAGCCAGCGCGGATACTGCGTCTCGAACAGCAGCTTGTGGATGTGCTTGAACGTCGGATCCACGACCCAGAACGGGTTGAACCGCTCCATGTCGATCAGCTGCTCGTCCGGTTTGATGGCCGTCAGCGCCATCCAGTAGAACGGGAACAGCAGCACGGCGAGGATGACGAGGAGCGGCAGGTAGGTGGTCACGAGCCGCCGGGGCAGGCGCTCGAGATAGGCCATCCCCTCCGAATTGTCGGTGAGCCCGGCCGGCCGCGCCTCCATCACGGGGGCGAGGTGCGGGTCGACGTGGGCGGGCGGTGCGGGCGCGCTCATCGGTCGGACTCCCCGGCCTGCCAAGCCCGGCGCTGCAGGCCGAACCACGAGATTCCGATGGCCGCGAGCAGGAACGGCACCATGGCGGTGGCGATGGCGGCGCCCTCCCCCAGGGTCCCCGAGAGGATGCCCCGCTGGTACGAGAGCGTCGCCATCAGGTGCGTGGCATTGACCGGTCCGCCGCGGGTCATGGCCCAGATCAGCTGGAAATCGGTGAAGGTGAACAGCACCGAGAAGGTCATCACCACGGCGATGATCGGTGTCAGCAGCGGAAGCGTGATCCGCGAGAAGATCTGCCAGTTCGAGGCGCCGTCGAGGGTCGCGGCCTCGTAGAGGGACGGCGAGACCGTCTGCAGGCCGGCGAGCAGCGTGATGGCGATGAACGGCACGCCCCGCCAGATATTGGCGAAGATCACGCAGGCTCGCGCCATCGCCGGATCACCGAGGAAGTCGATGTTGCCGTCGATGACGCCGAGATGGCGCAACGACCAGGAAATGATCGAGAACTGACTGTCGAAGATCCACCAGAACGCGATGGCCGAGAGCACGGTGGGAACGACGAACGGGATCAGCACGATCGAGCGGATGATCGCCTTGAACGGCATGTTCTTGTTGAGCAGCAGGGCGAGATAGAGCCCGATGCCGAACTTCACCACCGAGGCCACCGCCGTGTAGAGGCAGGTGTTGAACACCGAGAGCCAGAAGACGTCGTCGTCCCAGAGCCACGCGTAGTTCTCCAGGCCGATGAACACGCCCTCGCGGCCGATCCGCGCGTTGGTGAAGGACAGCCAGATGCCCTTCAGCAGCGGATAGGCTAGGAACAGGCCGAGGATCAGCGCCGTCGGCAGCATGAACCAGAAGCCCGCCCAGCCGCGGCTCGCGCGCAGGCGCTGCCAGCCCGAGCGGATCGGGACAGCGACTGGCGCCGGCTCTGTCAGTGCGGAATGCGCCATGGTCTCGCCTCCGGCAGCCGCGCTCAGGTGTTCCGGAAGATGCGGGTCGCTGCGCGTTCGGCGTTCTTGATCGCGCCCTTCACGTCCTCACGGCCGGTGCAGTGGCTCGCGAACATGTCGACGATCACGAAGTCGGCGAGCACCGCGGCGATGCGCTCGCTGACCGGTGCGAGGCCGCCAGCCGCGAGGGAGCGCCGGCCGGCCTCGGCGAAGACCGCGTTCTTCGGGTCGCTAGTCCAGATCGGGTTCTTGGGGTAGTTCGACAGCGGCTCGCACAGGTAGCCCTGCGCCGCTTCGAGCCAGGGATTGTAGTTCGCTGCCTCCATCATGAAGCTGATGAAGGCCTTACAGGCGTTCGGCACCTTCGAGTATTTGAAGGCCAGGATCGGGAAGGCGAGCTGGAACTCGGTGGGCTTGCCGGCGGGGCCGATCGGCCAGACGGCGTGGTCCATGTCCTCGGCGAGCTTCGGGTTGTCCTTCTTGGCCGCGGCGTAGATCGAGATGCCGTTGTTGGTGAGGTACAGGTCGCCGGCGAGGAACGCCTTGTTGTTCGACGAGTCGTTCCACGACACCGTGCCGGGCACGAAGGTCTCGTAGAGGGATTTGACGTATTCCAGCGCCTTGGCGGTCTCGGGCGAGTTGATCACGATCTTCTCGTTGGCGTCCACGAGGTTGGCGCCGTGGGACCAGAGGGCCCAGTGGCACCACGTGTTGCCGTCGCCCGTGGCGTGACCCAGCGCGAAGCCCGCCGGCGTGTTGTTCTTCTTCAGGCCCCGACAGAGTTCGAGGAATCCGGCCGTGTCGGTGGGGAACTTGTCGAAACCGGCCTTCTTCATCGCTGAGATGCGGTAGTTCGGATAGCCGCCGTTGAAGGCGACGGGGATCGCGATCCACTTGCCCTTGACCTTGCCGTAGGCCTCCGCCGACGGGAACCAGGGCCCGTATTTCTTGGCGAGCGCGTCCGCCACGTCCTCCAGCGGCAGGCACTTGTCGGGGAAGAGTGCCGGGAACGAGAACAGGCCCCAGACCATGTCGGGGCCCTGTCCGGTATTGGCGGCCACCGATGCCTTGGGCTGGATGTCGTCGAAGGATTCGTTGGTCACCGTGACCTTGACGCCCGTCGCCTTGGTGAAGGCGTCGACCATCTTCATGAACGCCTCGTCCTCGCTCGGAACGAAGCGCTTCCAGCGCAGGAGCGACAGACTGGCGCCGGGCTCGGGCTTCCACTCGGTGCTCTGCGCCCAGGCCCGGGCGAAGCCGAGGAGGTCGCCGCCGGCGAGGCCGGTCGCGGCGGCACCGGCGAGGAGGGAACGGCGGTCGAGAACGGGCATCGGTCTTCTCCCTCAGTGAATCTGCTTCAGGTGCGCGCCGCGCGCGCGCCCGCATCGGCCCCGATGCAGGTCAGTTCGGCAGGCGACGGCCGGTCTCGGCGTCGAAGAAATGCACGCGGTTCGGACGCAGGGAGACGGTCTCGCCCGGCCGCTCGCGCACGCGCTCGCGCAGCACGCAGGTGAGCTCCTGGCCGAGGGCCCGGACCGCCAGCATGGTCTCGGATCCGGTCGGCTCCACGACCACCACCTCGGCGGCGATCCCGTCGGATGCGAGGTCGAAATGCTCGGGCCGGACGCCCAGGATGAGGGGGCGCCCCTCGACGCCGGAGGGGGCGTCGGCAAGCGGGATCGTCAGGCCGGTCTCGGTGGTGAAGGTGAGACGTCCGTTCGCCCGGACCTTCCCGGGCACGAAATTCATGGCCGGCGAGCCGATGAAGCCCGCGACGAACAGGTTGTCGGGCCGGTCGTAGAGTTCGAGGGGCGGCCCGATCTGCTCCACGACCCCGTCGTGCATCACCACGATCCGGTCGGCCATGGTCATCGCCTCGATCTGGTCGTGGGTGACGTAGATGGTCGTCGTCTTCAGGCGCTGGTGCAGCTCCTTGATCTCGGTGCGCATCGCCACGCGCAGCTTGGCGTCGAGATTCGAGAGCGGCTCGTCGAACAGGAACACCTGCGGGTCGCGCACGATCGCCCTGCCCATGGCGACGCGCTGGCGCTGGCCGCCGGAGAGCTGGCGCGGGTAACGGTCGAGCAGGTGGGTGAGACCGAGGATCTGCGCCGCCTTGTTCACGCGCAGGTCGATCTCGGAGGCCGCGGCCTTCCGGATCCGCATCGAGAACGCCATGTTCTCGCGGACCGTGAGATGCGGGTAGAGTGCGTAATTCTGGAACACCATGGCGATGTCCCGCTCTTTCGGCGGAACATCATTCACGACGCGCTCGCCGATCCGGATTTCGCCGCCGGAGATATTTTCCAGCCCGGCGATCATCCGCAGAAGCGTCGATTTTCCGCACCCCGACGGACCGACCAGGATCACGAATTCCCCGTCCCGGATGTCCACGGACACGCCGTGCAGGACGTTCGTCGACCCGAAAGCCTTGCGAACCTCGCGGATTCCCACCGAGGCCATGCTTCCTCCCGATCAAGGCCGCTCTATCGGCGGCTCTAGGGCGGCAGTACAAAGGAGGGGCCGGGGGAAAGCAAGCGGGGACCTGGGTAAAGCTACAGATAATCTTCGTTCTGTCAGGCGGCGCGATCTGTACCCGTGACGAGGTCGCCGTGGTGAAACCAACCGTCGCGTCTCGGCGCGCCGGGGATGGTATGGGACCGCGATCCGGTCTCGCTGCCGGCAGGCCGATCCGGAATCGTGGCACCGAACCCCCGTCGCAGCGGGCTGCCCGGTTCCCGGACATCCGAGAGAGGTGAGCGCATGTCGTCATCGGGTCTGACTGCACGGGAGATCCTCCCCGCCGACGGATGCCGTGGCGCGCTCGTGGGCCGGGTCTGGCGTCCCGATGCGGCCGGGCCGAGCGTCGTGGCGATCCGCGCCGATTCCGTGGGTGAGGCTCGCGTCGTCGACATCACCGCGGCCTTCCCGACGGTCAGCGACCTGTGCGAGGCGCGCGACCCGGAATCGGCCCTGCGCGGCGCGGCGGGCGAGGATCTCGGAGGCCTGGACGCCATCTTGGCGAACACGCCGCCGGATGACCGCGACCCGGCCCGGCCCTGGCTCCTCGCACCGGTGGATCTGCAGGCGCTTAAGGCGGCCGGCGTGACCTTCGCTACCTCCATGCTGGAGCGGGTCATCGAGGAGCGCGCCCGGGGCGATCTCGCCGCCGCTGCGGCGATCCGTGCCGAGGTCGAGCGCTTGGTCGGCCACGACCTGCGTCGGCTGAAGCCCGGATCGCCCGAGGCCACGGCGCTCAAGGCGGTGCTGGTCGCGCAAGGGGCCTGGAGCCAGTATCTCGAGGTCGGCATCGGCCCCGATGCCGAGATCTTCACCAAGGCACAGCCGCTCTCGGCGGTGGGGTGCGGCGCGGATGCGGGCCTGCACCCGGATTCGCGCTGGAACAATCCCGAACCCGAAGTGGCCCTCGCCATCGCCTCCGACCAGCGAATCGTCGGCGCGACCCTCGCCAACGACGTGAATCTGCGCGACTTCGAAGGGCGATCGGCGCTGCTCCTCGGCAAAGCCAAGGACAACAACGCCTCCTGCGCCGTCGGCCCGTTCCTCCGCCTGTTCGACGACACGTTCGGTCTCGACGATGTCCGCCGGACCACGGTGACCCTCGAAGTCTCCGGGACGGATGGCTTCCGGCTTGAGGGCACCTCGCCGCTCGCCGAGATCAGCCGCGATCCGGAGGAACTCGCGGAGGCGCTCATGGGGCGCACGCACAATTACCCGGATGGGGCCCTGCTCCTCCTCGGCACGATGTTCGCGCCGATCCAGGACCGGCACGGGCCCGGCCTCGGCTTCACCCATGCCGAGGGCGACCGCGTCGTGGTGGCGAGCCCGGAGCTCGGCAGCCTCGTCAACCGCATGCGCCCCTGCGATGCCTGCGAGCCCTGGACGTTCGGCGCCCGCGCACTGATGCGAAACCTCGCGGCGCGGAAGATTCTATGAGAGAGCGTCGCGCGGAGTGCCGCCCGACGCGGCGACCAGACCAAGCCTGAGATGATGCCGATGACCGACGCCGCCTTCCTCGACCGCCTCGCCGCGATCGTCGGACCGTCCGGCCTCGTCACGGGCGCGGAGCTCCGCGGGCGCTCGGCCAACTGGACGCGCCCGGCCGAGCCTTGCGCCGCTCTGGCACTGGTTCGACCCCGCAGCACGCAGGAGACCAGCGCGGTCATGGCAGCGTGCCACGAATCCGGCGTCGCCGTGGTGCCCCGCGGCGGAGCCACCGGCCTCGTCGACGGGACGCTCTGCCAGCCTGACGAGATCACGCTGTCGACGGAGCGGATGACCGGCATCGAGCCGGTGGATCCGCTGGGCATGACGGTGGTGGTCGGGACCGGCGCCACCATCGAGAGCGTGCAGGACGCGGCGTCGGCGGCCGGGCTGTTCTTTCCCCTGGACCTCGGCGCCCGCGGCTCGGCGACCATCGGCGGCGCGATCTCGACCAATGCCGGGGGCCTGCGCGTCCTGCGCTACGGCATGATGCGGGAGATGGTGCTCGGCCTGGAGGCCGTGCTCGCCGACGGCACCGTGGTGTCGTCCATGCGCCCCCTCATCAAGAACAACACCGGGCTCGACCTGAAGCAGCTGTTCCTCGGCACCGAAGGCACGCTGGGCATCGTCACGCGGGCCGTCCTGCGCCTGCGCCCCGAGCCGGCCGGCTACGCGACGGCACTCATCGCCTGCCCAGGGGTGGATGACGGCGCGCGGGTGCTGCGGGCAGCCCAAAGCGCCTTTCAGGGACGCGTGTCCTCCTTCGAGGGGCTGTGGCCGGATTTCTACCGCCTGATGACGGCACCCGGACGGGCGACCCCGCCCCTCGGCCATGACTATCCGTTCTACGCGATCATCGAGATCGAGTGCGTCGCCGAGGAATCGGACCGTTTTCTGGGCCTCCTCGAAGGGCTGATGGGCGAAGGCACGATCCTCGACGCCGCCGTCGCCGCCTCGGAGGAGCAGCGCCGGGGCATGTGGCGCATCCGCGACCGCGTGGAGCATCTGAATGCCGACGGGATCGAACGCGCTTTCGACGTCAGCGTGCCGCTGTCGCGGATGGATGGCTACGTCCGCGGAGCGCTCGACCGGCTCGCGGCAATCCCGGGCTGCCGGGCCGTCGTCTATGGGCATATCGGCGACAACAACCTGCACTGGAACACGACCCGCCTCGACGTCGCCGGCAACGCCGCCATCGACGCGGCGATCTACGAGCCTCTCGCGGAGCTGAACGGCTCCGTCTCGGCAGAGCACGGGATCGGGCTGGAGAAGCGGAGCAAGCTGAAACTGTCGCGCTCGCCTGAGGAGATCGCCGTGATGCGGATGGTCAAGCGGGCGCTCGATCCGGACGGGCGGCTGAATCCGGGCAAGATCTTCTGAGAGATCGCCCGTGGTGACCCGGCTGGCTGTCCGCCTTACGCCGCGTGGCGGCCGCGACGTGGCGGAGGGCTGGGCACGGGACGAGAAGGGCCAGCCCTACCTGAAGGCGCGCGTCGCGGCGCCACCGGTGGAGGGTGCCGCCAACGAGGCCCTCGTGGCGATGATCGCCAAGGCGCTCAAGGTCGGACGC
Organism: Methylobacterium sp. UNCCL125; assembly: GCF_900116795.1. Lineage (NCBI taxonomy): Bacteria > Pseudomonadati > Pseudomonadota > Alphaproteobacteria > Hyphomicrobiales > Methylobacteriaceae > Methylobacterium > Methylobacterium sp. UNCCL125. The sequence goes on from NZ_FPBW01000009.1 coordinate 116,426, forward strand.
CGCTCGGTCCGCATCGTCGCCGGCGATCAGAGCCGGTTGAAGATCCTGGAGATCGACGGCGTCATCGAGGCGGATCTCGAACGGGTGTTCGGTCAGCCTTGAGAGGCTGCCGACCCGGCTTTTGCGCCGAGCGGGAACATCCAGCCGGGCACGCTCGCCGATGGCTCGCTCCGCTGAGCGGCTTTGCCCTGGTCGCCAGGAGGGCCCGGGATCGCGAAACCCCGCGGCGGGGCACAGTGCGCTTCGCCAATCGCGACGCACTGTCCCGATTCGCAGGACGCGCTGTCAGAACGCGACCTTGTCGCCGCCCTTCAGCGCCAGCATCTCGCGCGCCTCATCGGGCGACGCGACGGCGAGGCCGAGCCCCTCGATGATCGACCGGACGCGGCGCACCTGCGCGGCGTTGGTCTCGGCGAGCTTGCCGGGCCCGTCCCACAGGCTGTCCTCGAGGCCGACGCGGACGTTGCCGCCCATCGCGGCCGCCATGGCGGCGATGTTCATCTGGTTGCGGCCCGCCCCGAGCACCGACCAGCGGTACTGATCGCCGAACAGCCGATCGGCGGTGCGCTTCATGTGCATCACGTCGTCGGGATGCGCGCCGATCCCGCCCTGCAGTCCGAACACCGTCTGGATGAACAGCGGCGCCTGCACGAGGCCGCGGTCGAAAAAGTATTTCAGATTGTAGAGATGCGCGGTGTCGTAGCACTCGAACTCGAATTTCGTCCCGTTCGGACCGCAGGTCGTCAGGATGTGCTCGATCTGGCCGAAGGTGTTGCGGAAGATGATGTCCTTGTTGCCGAGATAGTCCCGCTCCCACTGATGCTTCAGGTCCTTGAAGCGGTCGAGCATCCCGAACAGGCCGAAATTCATCGAGCCGAGGTTCAGGGAGGCGACCTCCGGCTGAAAGGTCGCGGCCGGGCGCACCCGCTCCTCGATCGACATGGTCGGCGCGCCGCCGGTGGTGATGTTCACCACGCAGTTCGAGCGCTGCTTGATCACCGGCAGGAACTTGGCGAAGGCCTCGGGTGTCTGGTCGGGCTGGCCGTTCACCGGATTGCGGGCATGCAGATGCACGATGGCGGCGCCGGCCTCGGCGGCGCCGATGGCGGCGTCGGCGATCTCCTCAGGCGTCACGGGCAGGTGCGGCGACATGCTGGGCGTGTGGATCGCGCCCGTCACCGCGCAGGTGATGATGACTTTCCGCTGTGAGGCCATGCTCAGTCCTTCTGTGATGCCTTGTGGGCCCGGAGCGCCGCCAGCCGCGTGTCGCGGCGGTTCATGCGTGCGGGTAGATCGTCCGGCGGCTGCCACTTGGCCAGGATCGCCTCGGTGGCCGGCGCCTCGTAGACCGAAGGCGGCGCCGGATCGTCGGCCAGGTTCTTGTAGAAGCCGGTATAGCGGGCGCAGTAATCGGCGATACCGCCCGGCGCGTTCAGCTCGATCGTCTCGAACGGTCCCATGAAGCTCCAGCGCAGGCCGAGCCCGTCCGCGACGGTCTTGTCGAGATCCTGCGGGGTGACATAGCCCTCCGAGGCCAGACGGAACGCCTCCGCCAGCAGGGCGCCCTGAAGCCGGTTGAGGATGAAGCCCTCGATCTCCTTCAGCACCGTGATGGGGACCTGTCCGATGGCCTCGTACACCGCTCGCGCTCGTGCCAGAGCCGCCGGATCGGTCCAGGGCGCGCCGGAGATCTCCACGAGCGGGATCAGGTGCGGCGGATTCACCGGATGGCCGATGAGGCAGCGCGCCCGGCCCGGCAGATCCTCGGTGAACAGCGAGCAGCGGATGGCCGATGAGGACGACGCGATCACCGCGTCCCGCGGCGCGTGGGCATCGAGCTCGGCAAAGAGGGTCCGCTTGACGTCGAGCCGTTCGGGCCCGTTCTCCTGGACGAAGTCCACACCGTCGAGGGCGGCGGCGAGACTCCCCGCGCTCCGGATGCGCCCGGCAGCTCCCTCCGGATCGGTACAGAGCCCGTTGGCCGCCAGGGTGCGGAGGCCTTCGGCGCAGAGCGGGAGCGCGGCCTCGGCGACGCCTTCGGCGGAATCGAACAGCCGCACGTCCCAGCCGGCACGGGCGAAGATCATCGCCCAGGCCCGGCCGATCAGGCCGGCGCCGACGATTGCGACGCTTTCGGTCATAGCCACAGCACCTTCCGTCTCAACTCCTGATCTTCGCGCAAGAGGCGCGACTCGCCCGCCCACTGCACGCTGCCCCGCTCCAGCGCTACGGTCCGGTCGGACAGGGCCAGCGCCAGATCGAGGTGATGGTCCACCAGGATGATCGCGATCTCGCGGCGCAGCCGGTCGAAGGCCTCGAACAACTCCTCGGTCACGGCCGGCGACAGGCCTTCGAACGGCTCGTCGAGAAGCAGGAGCCGCGTATCGCCCGACAGCGCGCGCGCCACCGCCACCATCTGCTGCTCGCCGCCCGACAGGCGGGCGGCATCCACGGTCCAGCGCTCCTTGAGCCGCGGGAAGAACTCCAGAACCTTCTCCTCGTCCCAATGGATGCCGGCACCGGTGAGCCGCCGCAGACGACCGAGGCCCAGATTCTCGGCGACGCTCATCCCGGCAAACAGCGCCCGCCCCTGCGGCACGTAGCCGATGCCGAGCCGGGCGATCTTGTCGGGCGAGAGGCCCGCGATGTCCCGGTTGGCGAGCACGATCCGGCCGGCGGCCGGTGATGCTGTGCCGATCAACGTCTTGAGCAGGGTCGACTTGCCGGCGCCGTTGCGGCCGAGGAGCGCCACCACCTCACCCCGGTTCACCGTGAGGTTGACCCCGTTGAGGATGTGCGACTTGCCATAGAAGGTATCGACGCCCTCCATGGCGAGCAGCGTCTCGGCCTCGGCGGCGCTGGCGCGCGGCTTCGCGGCGATCGCCGCCGTGCCCGATCCGAGATAAACCGCCTGGACCCGGGCATCGTCCCGGGCATCCGCGACGGAGCCGTCGACCAGCACGGCGCCGTCGGCCATCACGGTGACGCGGTCGGCCAGACGGAACACGCGGTCGATGTCGTGCTCCACGAGCAGGACCGGGATGTCGGCCGAGAGCGCCTTGATCAGCTCGCCGACGCGCTCGCGCTCGGCGGCGGCCAAGCCGGCGAGCGGCTCGTCGAGAAGCAGCACGCGGGGTTGCGTGGCCAGCGCCAGCCCCATGTCGAGGAGCCGCTGGCCGCCGTAGGACAGGCTGCCGGCCTCGGCCCGCTCGATCCCGGCGAGGCCCGTCCAGCGCAGCAGCTCGGCGGTGTCGTCGGCGATCGCGCGGATCGAAAGGGCGTCCCGCCAGGGGCTGAAATGCGCCGCGTGGCGCGCCTGCACCGCCAGGCGGACGTTCTCCTCCACCGAGAGGCCCGGGAACAGGTTGGTGATCTGGAACGAGCGCCCGAGTCCGGCCCGGGTGATCGCGTGCGGTTCCAGGCCGGCGATCTCTTGGCCGTCGAGGCGGATGCTGCCGCCGCTCGGCCGGAACATGCCGGAGAGCAGATTGAACGCCGTGGTCTTGCCGGCACCGTTGGGGCCGATCAGGGCGTGAAGCGTCTTGTCCGCCACCGCGAAGGAGACGCCCCGCACCGCGTTCACCGGGCCGAAGTTCTTCCTGATGGCATCGGCGACGAGAACAGATCCCGTGCCGCGTCCCTCGGCGATGAAGCGCGCCGGGACGCGGCCCGAGGCGCCGGCGCGGCGGGCCGCCATGGCCGCACCTTCGGTCGGCACGCGCCGGAACGGCTTGAGCAGCCGCGCCGCGATGCCGACCAGCCCGTCCGGCGAGAACACGATGAAGGCGACGAACAGCAGCCCGAAATACAGCAGCCAGTCGGCGGTGTAGATCGACAGGAACTCCCGGAACAGGATGTAGAACAGCGCGCCGAGGGCCGGCCCGAGGAACGAGCGCATCCCGCCGATCACCACCATGGCGAGCAGTTCGCCCGAGAACGCGATGGAGATCGGGTCGGCCGAGGTGAAGCGATGACTGTAGGCCGAGAGCGCCCCGGCCAGCCCGGTGATCGTCGCCGAGATCACGAAGGCCGCGAGCTTGTAGCGGTTGGTGGCGTAGCCGAGGAAGCCGGCACGCTGCTCGTTCTCGCGGATCGCCACGAGTACCGTGCCCATCGGCGAGCGCCGGAACCGCCAGAGCGCGACCAGCACCGCGAAGGCGATACCCGACACCGCCGCGTAGTAGGCGCCGGGCTCCTGCAGCACCGCCCAGCGGTGCAGGTTGCCGATGCCGTTCTCGCCGCCGGTCAGGTCGGTCCAGCGGAACGCGATGGCGTAGAGCATCGCCGTGAAGGCGAGCGTCAGCAGCGAGAAGTAGACACCCCGCCGTCGCAGGATCAGGGCTCCGGCCGCCAGGGCCGCGACTCCGGTGATCGCCAGGGCGCCGAGGAGCGGCAGCGCCATGTCGCCGGGGACAAGCCGGGTCTGCAGGATCGCCACCGCGTAGGCGCCGATCCCGAACCACGCCCCGTGGCCGAAGGAGGTGAGCCCGGTCCAGCCGACCAGGATGTTGAGGCCGAGCACGGCCAGGGCGAAGATCACCACGTCTGTGGCGGTGATCAGCGTCAGGCCGATGGCGTCGAGGGCGAAGGGCAGGACGATGAGGGCGGCGAGCGCCGCCCAGAGCTGGCGGCTCTCGCGCAGGATCAGGCCGCGCTGCGGCAGGGCGAGCGGCAGCGGCTCGGCGGTTCCGGACATGGGACGCTCTCCGCTCACTCGAACCGGGCGATGTGCTCGCCGAACAGGCCGCGCGGGCGCAGCAGCAGGACGAGCACCATGAGGGCGTAGACGGCGGCCTCGGTGGCCGGCGGATAGGCGTAGGCGGTGAGGCCCCGGACCACGCCGACGATCAGCGCGGCGAGCACCACCCCCCAGAATGAACCGAGGCCGCCGATCACCACCACCACGAAGGCGAAGGTGAGGATCTCGGCGCCCATGGCGGGCTGGATCCCTGTGACCGGGGCCATCATGGTCCCGGCCAGCGCCGCGAGCCCCACCGCGATGGTGACAACGGCGGTCATGTAGGGCCGGAGCGAGATGCCGAGGGCCGCGACCATGTCGGGGTTCTGCACGCCGGCCCGGACCACGCGCCCGAAGCTGGTGCGGGTCAGGAGCAGCCAAAGGCCGGCCACGCAGGCCACAGCCACCACGAGGATCGAGAGCCGGTAGCGCGAGTAGATCAGGTCGCCGATGAAGACCTGACCGCGCAGCCATGTCGGAATCCCGAACGGCACCGGCGCCGCCCCGAAGGCCATGCGCAGGGCCTGCTCGGCCACCATGGCGAGTCCGAATGTGAGGAGCAGACCGAGGGTCGGATCGCCGCGATAGAAGCGCCGCAACAGGAAGCGCTCGATCACGAGCCCGAGCACCCCCACCGCCAGGGGAGATGCGATGAGGGCGCCGCCGAAACCGATCGAGGGCGTCAGCAGCACGGTCAGGTAGGCGCCGACGGCGTAGAAGGCACCGTGGGCGAGGTTCACGATGCCGCCGAGGCTGAAGATCAGCGACAGGCCGAGCGCGATCAGCAGATATTGCACGCCGATCAGCAGGCCGTTGAGCACCTGCTCCAGGATGAAGACGAGCTGCATGACGGCCTCACGCCGGGAAGGTGCAGGCGTTCTCGTCACGGGTGGTGGCGAGAACCTCCAGGCTCTCGCCGGGACCTGGGAGCGGCCCGGTCGAGGTGAAGATGTCGTAGGGGTTCTTGACCTGATCCGCCGGCAGGGCGGTGATCGCGAACATCTCCTGCATCAATTCGTGGTCCCAGGGGCGGAAATAGCCCTCGCGGACCTTGGCGATGTCGAACTTCGCGCCCGATTCCAAGTGCTCGACGACCTTGATCGACTCGGTCGCCTTCAGCTCGTTCATCGACTGCGCCACGATCTTGAGCGCGGTGTAGTCGCCCCAGCCCTGGTTCTCCGGCGGCTTCTTGTACTTGGCCTTGAAGGCGGCGACGAACGTCTTGGCCGAGGGCGAGTCGATCTGGTGATGCCAGATCACCGGCCAGGTTCCGAGGAAGTTGCCGGGCCCGGCACCCCAGGCGAGCGCCGTGTCGAAGCCGAAGCCGGCGACCGGGAACGGCAGGCCGAACTCGCTGTATTGCTTAAGGAAATTGGTGATCTGCGCGCCCGCGAGGTTGCAGATCACGAGGTCCGGCTTGGCCTGACGGAGCTTGAGCAGGAAGGGCGAGAAGTCCGTGAGCTCGGTGGGGATCAGATCCTCGCCGACGAGCGTCGCGTCGTTGGCCGCGAAGTATTTCTTGGCCTGCTTCAACAGGTCGTGGCCGAAGGCGTAGTCGGCCGTGAGCGCATAGACCTTGCGACCCTTGATCAGGCCCCGGTCGAGCAGCGCCCGCCCGCAGGCGCGCACCATCATGGTGTTCTGCGATTCGACGTGGAACATGAAGCGCTTGCAGTCGGAGCCGCGCAGCGCGTCCGAATTGGCGCCGGTGTTGATGAACAGGATCTTCTCCCGCTGAGCCACTTGGCTGATCGCCAGCGCCGAAGCCGAGTTGATCTCGCCGACGAGGCACGCCACGCGGTCCCGCTGGACCATGCGCTCGGCCTTGGCCGAGGCGGTCTGCGGGTTGACGCTGTCCTCGGAGAGAAGCTCGACCTTCCGACCCGCGATGCCGCCCGCGGCATTGATCTCCTCGACCGCGAGCTGCGCCGCCTGCACGGCGAACTCGCCGAGCGGTCCGAGGAAGCCGGTCCGCGGCGTCAGGTGCCCGATCCGGATCACGTCCGACTGACCCTGCGACAGGGCCGGGCTCGCAAGAGCCGGCGTGAGAAGCGCCGCGCCGCCGGCTTTCAGAAGGCTGCGGCGAGAAAGGGAATCCCCGAACCGGTCCGTCATCGTTCCGCTCCCGTGCGTTTCCTCCAGCCGGGTTGTTGTTGTGGGCTCTGGCGGCCCTCACCCAAACTGTGATCACAGATCACTAGCGCGATAGTGCCGGATCCGTCTAGGGTCGGCATATGAATTCCACATCGGTCCTTGCCGAACTGCCTCTGCTCGAACGGCGGACCCTGTCCGACACCGTCTACGAAGCGCTGTCGGACCTCCTGGCCTCGGGACGGCTGGCGCCGGGCGACCGGCTGTCCCTGCGCCAGAGCGCGGCGGCGCTCGGCGTCTCGGTCATGCCGGTCCGCGAGGCGGTGAGCCGTCTGGCGGCGGACGGCGTGCTGGAAGTGGCTCCGAACCGAGTGATCCGGGTGCCGGTCATGAGCGCGGACGCCTTCCGGGCCCTGGTCGAGACCCGCATCGCCGTGGAGGGCATCGCCGTGGCCCGTGCGGCCGAGCTAAGGACCGCCACGGAACTCGCAGCGATCCGGCGGACCGAGGCCGCGTTCCGGGCGGAAGCGGAGGCGGCAGAGCCCGACCGGGCGCGCGCGGTGCAACTCAACCGCGATCTGCATTTCGCGATCTACGGTGCCTGCGGACTCGGTCCCCTGCAGGAGATCATCGCCCGGCTCTGGCTGAAGGCGGGCCCGGTGATCAATCTGGATCTGCGCGCCCATCCGGAGCGGCTGCGCCAGGGTTTCGCGCTTCGGCGGCACGCCGAGGCCGTGGTGGCGATCGAGAACCGGGACGGCGCGGCCGCCGCCGCCGCGATCGCGGCCGACATCCGGGAAGCCGCGGAGTTCATCTTGACCCGCGGCGGATTGCGGGACGTTCAGGGAGAGGACTGATCATGGATCTGGGGATTGCCGGCCTGCGTGTCCTGGTGACGGCGGGTGCTGCCGGAATCGGCCGCGGGATCGTCGAGGCCTTCCTGGAGGAAGGGGCGCGTGTCTTCGCCTGCGACGTAGACAGCGAGGCCCTGGCCGGTCTGCCGGACGCGGTCGGCCGTATCCGGACCGATGTCGCCGACCGCGATGGCGTCGCCACGATGATGGACCGCGCGGTCGAGTTCCTCGGTGGCCTCGACGTGCTGATCAACAATGCCGGCATCGCCGGCCCGACCGGCCGGGTCGAGGAGATCGCCCCCGAAGAGTGGGACCGATGTCTCACCGTGTGCCTGACCAGCCAGTTCAACTGCGCGCGCCTCGCGGTGCCCCATCTGCGCCAAAGCCCGAATGCCTCGATCGTCAATCTGTCCTCGGCGGCCGGCAAGTTCGGCTTCGCCCTGCGCAGCCCCTACGCGGCGGCCAAATGGGGGGTCATCGGCTTCACCAAGTCTTTGGCGATCGAACTCGGCGGGTCCGGCATCCGGGTGAATGCGATCCTGCCGGGCTTGGTGGCCGGCGACCGGCAGCGCCGGGTGCTCGAATCGAAGGCCCAGCAGCAGGGCACGAGCTTCGCCGAGATGGAAGCCCGCGCCTTCTCGTTCGTTTCGGTCAAGGACTACGTCACCGCCCGGCAGCTCGCCGACCAGATCCTGCTGCTTTGCTCGCCCCGCGGCCGGACCATCTCGGGTCAGGCCATTTCCATCGACGGTGACACGCGGATGCTGTCCTGAAATCAATCCAGCGCCGATGAGGCTGCCCTGCCTGATGCGCCGGAGTATCCCAAGACCGAGTCCGGGGCGCCACGACCGCGGTCGCGCGTCCTGCAGCCGCTGCCGAAGACAGGAGCCGGACCGTCCGCGCCGGCCACAGGATGCGAGGAAGCGACCATGAGCGACAAACGCCGGATCACGCCATCTGACCTGCGCTCCAAGGCGTGGTTCGACAACCCGCACAATCCCGGCATGACCGCGCTCTATCTGGAGCGATACCTCAACTATGGACTGACGCCGGAGGAGTTGCGTTCGGGCAAACCTCTGATCGGCATCGCCCAGACGGGGTCCGACCTGTCTCCCTGCAACCGCCACCATCTCGAACTCGCCAAGCGGGTCCGGGAAGGCATCACGGCGGCCGGCGGCGTTGCCTTCGAATTCCCCTGCCATCCGATTCAGGAAACCGGCAAGCGTCCGACCGCGTCCCTCGACCGAAACCTCGCCTACCTGTCCCTGGTGGAGGTGCTGTACGGCTATCCCCTCGACGGCGTCGTCCTGCTCACCGGCTGCGACAAGACCATGCCGGCCTGTCTGATGGCGGCGGCCACGGTCAACATCCCGGCGATCTCGCTGAATGTCGGGCCGATGCTCAACGGCTACTTCCACAAGGAGCTGACCGGCTCGGGCACGATCGTCTGGAAGGCCCGGGAGCGGCACGCGGCGGGCGACATCGACTTCCAGCAGTTCATGGACATCGTCGGATCCTCGGCGCCGTCCACGGGCCACTGCAACACGATGGGCACGGCCTCCACGATGAACGCGCTCGCCGAGGCGCTCGGTCTCGCCCTGCCCGGCTCGGCGGCGATCCCGGCCCCCTACCGCGAGCGCGGGCAAGCCGCCTACGCCACCGGCCAACGCATCGTCGAGATGGTCTGGGAGGACCTCAAGCCCTCCGACATCCTCACCCGCGAAGCCTTCGAGAACGCCATCGTGGCCAACGCGGCGATCGGCGGCTCGACCAACGCGCCGATCCACATCAACGCGATCGCGAAGCATATCGGTGTATCGCTGACGTGCGACGACTGGGAGCGGGTCGGATTCGAGATCCCTCTCCTGGTGGACATGCAGCCCGCCGGACGCTGGCTCGGCGAGGAGTACTTTCGCGCCGGCGGCCTTCCGGCGGTCTTCGCGGAGCTGATCGACGCCGGGAAGGTCCACGAGGGCGCCCTGACCTGCAACGGCCGAACCGTGGGCGAGAACTACCGCGGCCGGCACAGCTGGAACCGCGACGTGATCCGTGCCTATGGCGCGCCGCTGATGGAGCGCGCGGGCTTCCTGAACCTCAAGGGTACCCTGTTCGATTCGGCGATCATGAAGACCTGCGTGATCTCCGAGGAGTTCGCGGCCCGCTACCTGCGCAATCCGAACGACCCGATGGCCTTCGAGGGGCGCGTCATCGTGTTCGACGGACCGGAGGACTACCACACACGGATCGACGACCCGGCGCTCGACATCGACGAGAACACGATCCTGATCATGCGCGGAGCCGGACCGATCGGCTATCCCGGCGCCGCCGAGGTGGTGAACATGCAGCCGCCGGGATCGCTGATCCGGCGCGGTGTCACCGCACTGCCCTGCATCGGCGACGGCCGGCAATCCGGCACCTCCGGGACGCCCGCCATCCTGAACGCCTCGCCCGAGGCGGCCGCCGGGGGCGGGCTGGCCCTGTTGCAGACCGGCGACCGTATCCGCATCGACCTCAATCGCCGGAGCGCCGACATCCTGCTCCCGGCCGAGGACCTCGCCCGCCGGCGCGCGGATCTGGAGGCGCGCGGCGGCTATCCCTACCCGGCGACCCAGACGCCGTGGCAGGAGATCTATCGCGATCAGGTCGATCAGCTCGATCAGGGCATGGTGCTCAAGGGCGCGGTGAAGTTCCAGAAGGTCGCGCAGGTCTCCGGAGTGCCGCGGGACAACCACTGAGGCCTGTTCCCCGGGTCGGCCGCGGGGTTGAAACATGCGGTGTCCTGAGCAACCCTTGCGACGGCCCTCCGGGCCTACGGCTGCACAGGGCATCGCGAGCCCGCTCTCCAGCGCGACAGCTCGGCCGGTTTGCTCTGCACTGAATTTTGAATACATTTCCCGTCAGGTGGGCATGTCCCATCACGGGAGGGATCGATCGTGACGGAAGCGAGGGCGCATGCCCCGGCGCCGCGGGCCGCGGCGCGCCTGGAAGCCGGATTGCCGCGCAGGCTGGCGGAGCAGCTCCAGGGCGAGGCGCGGTTCGACGCGTTCACGCGTGGACGCTACAGCACGGACGCGTCGATCTACCAGATCATGCCGGCCGGCGTGGTGCTGCCGCGCTCCGCGGCCGACATCGCCGCAACCCTGCGCATCGCCGCCGAATACGGCGCGCCGGTGATCCTGCGCGGCGGCGGCACGTCGCAGAACGGCCAGCCGATCGGGTCGGGCCTGGTGGTCGACTGCTCGCGGTACTTCAACGCCGTCCGGGCCTACGATCCGGAGGCGGGCACGATCACGGTCCAGCCCGGCATGGTGCTGGAGCGGCTGAACGCCCGGGTGAAGGCCGACGGATGGTTCTTCCCCGTCGAGCCCTCGACGGCGACCCGCTGCACCATCGGCGGTATGGCGGGCAACAATTCCTGCGGCGCCCGCTCCCTGCGCTACGGCAAGATGAGCGACAACGTCCTGGCGATGGAGGCGCTGTTCCACGACGGCGAGGCCTTCGGCTTCGGACTGACCGGTGACGTCCGGTCGGGCGTGAACGGCTCGGATCGGGCGGCGGCGCTGGCCGCGAGGATGCGCGGCCTCGCCGAGGATCACCGCGCCGAGATCGAGGCGCGCTTCCCGAAGGTCCAGCGCCGCGTCGGCGGCTACAACCTCGACGCGCTGATCGAAGCGCAGCCGAACCTCGCGCACCTGCTCGTCGGATCCGAGGGCACGCTGGCCGCGACCACGGCGGTGACGCTGAAGCTCTCGCGCCTGCCGACGCACCGGGTGATGGGCGTGTGCCACTTCCCATCCTTCCGGGCCGCCATGGAGACGACCCGGCACATCGTCGGCCTGAACCCGGTGGCGGTCGAGCTCGTCGACAACAACGTCCTCGTGCTCGGCGCCGATATCCCGCTGTTCCGCACAACGCTGGCCGACATCACCCGCGGACAGCCGAACTGCCTGCTGCTCACCGAATTCGCCGGCGACGACCTCGCCGCCGTGACGCGCGACCTGAAGCGCCTCGACGCCTGCATGGCCGATCACGGCTTCCCGGACGCCGTCGTGGAGGTGGTCGAGCCCGCCCGCCAGAAATCGGTGTGGGAGGTTCGCGAGGCCTGCCTCAACATCATGATGTCCATGAAGGGCGACGCCAAGCCGGTCTCCTTCATCGAGGATTGCGCCGTCCCGCTGGAGCACCTCGCCGATTACACAGACGCGGTCACGGCGGTCTTCGCCAAGCACGGCACCCGCGGCACGTGGTACGCCCACGCCTCGGTGGGCTGCCTGCACGTTCGCCCGATCCTCGACATGAAGGAGGCTGGCGACGTCCGCCGGATGCGCGCGATCGCGGAGGAGACCTCCGAGCTGGTGCGCCGCTACAAGGGCTCGTATTCCGGCGAGCATGGCGACGGCATCTCACGCTCGGAATACATCGAGCCGCTGTTCGGCTCGGTCCTGACGCGCGCCTTCGAGGACGTGAAGGACGCGTTCGATCCCGAGAACCGCCTCAACCCCGGCAAGATCGTGCGTCCGCTCGCGATGGATGACCGGTCTCTGTTCCGCTTCAAGCCCGACTACACGGTGACGGAGCCGATGAAGCCGGCGCTCGACTGGTCGGATTGGGGCGGCTTCGGCTCCGCCGTCGAGATGTGCAACAACAACGGCACCTGCCGGAAGCTCGCCGGCGGCGCCATGTGCCCGTCCTACCGGGTGACGGGGGAGGAACAGCACCTCACGCGCGGCCGCGCCAATTCCCTGCGGCTCGCCATCTCCGGCCAGCTCGGTAAGGAGGCCTTCACCAGCCCGGAGATGAAGCGGACTCTCGATCTCTGCGTCTCCTGCAAGGCCTGCCGCCGGGAATGCCCGACCGGCGTGGACATGGCCAAGATGAAGATCGAGTTCCTGCACCATTACCACGCCCGCCACGGGCTGCCGCTCCGCGAACGGCTCATCGCCATGATGCCGCTCTATGCCGGGGCGGCCGCGAAGCTCGCGCCGTTCCTCAACCTGCGCGACCGGTACCCGGCCCTCGCGGCCCTGTCGGAGCGCGTCGCCGGCCTGTCGGCTAGGCGCTCGTTGCCGCGCTGGCGTAGGCCCTGGAGCGAGCAGGGCGAACCCGCGCATACCCACGACGTCGCGGGGGATTTCCGCGACGTGATCCTCTTCGGCGACACCTTCAACCGTGCCTTCGAGCGGGAGAATCTCGAGGCGGCCGAGCGCGTGCTGCTGGCCGCGGGCTACCGGCTGCATCGGGTCTATCCGGCCCGCGGCCGGCGCCCGCTCTGCTGCGGCCGGACGTGGCTCTCCGCCGGCCAGACGGACCGGGCCCGGCTGGAGGCGCGCCGAACCCTCGACGCGCTTCTGCCCTTCGTCCGCGCGGGCGCGCGGGTCGTCGGCCTGGAACCATCCTGCCTGCTCACGTTCCGGGACGAGTTCACAGCGCTCCTCCCCGGTGCGGATTCGGCGCTTCTGGCGCGGCAGTCCGTCCTGTTCGAGGAGCTGCTGGCGGCAGACCTGACGGCGGGCCGGATCGCGCTACCGTTCGCGGATCAGGGCGGGCGCGTCGCGCACCTGCACGGCCATTGCCACCAGAAGTCGTTCGGCGTGATGGGCTCGGTGGAGACGGTGCTCCGGGCCGTGCCGGGGCTCGACCTACGGGTCGTCGAGTCGAGCTGCTGCGGCATGGCCGGCGCCTTCGGCTATCGGCCGGAATCCATCGAGACATCCTTCGCCATGGCAGAGCTGTCGCTGTTCCCGACCCTGCGCGCCGCCGGGCCGGACGATCTCGTGATCGCCGACGGGACGAGCTGCCGACATCAGATTCACGATGGCCTCGGTCTCGAGGCGGAACATGTGGCTCGCGTTCTCGATCGGGCCCTCGTGCCTCGACACTCCATTGCCGGAGACTTACACATACACAACAGGTCGCACTGATCTGGTTTGTGTCGGGGGACCATGAACAAGATCGAGCCCGGGATCGGCATCAGCCGCCGCTACCTCCACGACGAGGTCGCGGACCGGATGCGGGAGCTGATCCGGTCCGGGGAGATGGAGCCGAAGGCCCGGATCAACGAGAGCGAGCTGACGGAGCGCTTCGGGATCTCGCGGACCCCGCTCCGCGAGGCGATCAAGATCCTGGCGACGGAAGGGCTGCTCGAACTGCTTCCGAACCGCGGAGCGCGGGTCGCCAGCATCTCGGAGACCGAGCTCGAGGAAATGATGGAGGTGATCGCCGGGCTCGAGGCGACCGCCGGGGACCTGGCCTGCCGCACCATCACCGACGCCGAGATCGACGCCCTCGCGGTCGACCATAACGCGATGGTGGCGGCCTGGCAGTCGGGCGACGAGGCGGGCTACTTCAGCCATAACCGCCGGATCCACGAAGGCATCATGGCGGCCAGTCGCAACGTCATTCTGGCGAATATCTATGAGAGCCTGTCCGGCCGGATCCAAAGGTCGCGGTATTCCGCGCACCAGACCCCGGATCAGTGGGCCCGCGCGGTCTCCGAGCACGAACGGATGATCGAACTCCTCCGTGCCCGGGACGGCGCTGCCCTGGCCGTCCTGATGCGCGAGCATATCCGCGGGAAGAAGTCCGTCATCGCCGCCAATTACGGCGCGGCGGAGGTTGCCTGAAGGCTCAGCCCGGCATCCCCGTCATCTCGAACCAGAACGACGCGCCCGGGGTGCGGGAATCGTTCGCGTAGAGGAACGGAATGTCCGGTCCGGTCGCGCGGGCGGCAAAGACCGTCTTCACCCGGGCGCTCATCGCCGGGTCCTGACAGATATACATCACCGGCACGGTCACGCGGAACGGCGGAGCGCCGCACAGCAGCATCGCGGCCAGAAGATACTGCTCGTTGTACAGGCGGCAATTCCAGGCTGACGGATAATCGTCCGGAATGAAGATGTCGTGGATCTGTACGATCACGCCCGGCGCGAGGCGCGGCATCACCTCGAAGAAGAACACCGTGACGTCGGAGTTCGCGAAGGACCGATGCGATCCATCGAAGAACAGGATGTCCCCGGCCTTCAGTTCCTCGAAGATCTTCAGGTCGCAGGATTCCAGCGGGCTGCGGACGGTCCAGTCGCACAGGGCGTCGATCTCGTGGCGTGGCATCGGATCGATGGAGGTGATCCGCGTCGGCAGCTTCAGCGTGTCGATCGCGTGGCGCGCGAAGCACGTCGAGCACCCGGAGCCGATCTCGAAGTATCGTTCAGGGCGCTTCCAGGCCAGCATCGTCAGCAGGGCGGCGCCGTCGAGGGCGGTGAACCACGTGTTGTTCCAGTGCGGTGCAGCCGAACCCGCAGCGTGCGCGTCGTGCGGGACGCTGTGGAGCAGGTCGGCCTGCGCTTCCAGGGCGGTGAGGAACGCCTCGTAGGCCGCATGGTTCTGGCCGAGGACGGCTTTGAGCCGGCCGTGCGGCGCCTGGCCCGGCTTCCACCGCGCGGACGGCACGACCGGGTAGTAATCGTGGACCGTATGACTCCAGCGGAAGGCTTCGCCGCTCGCCCGGAAGATATCCACCCCCGCGCGTCGGCCGGCAGTCCTGACAACGTCCTTCAGCATGGTGCCTCCCGGGTTCCGGGTGAAGGATGCCGGGATCGCAACTTCTGGTCGAGTTCGGTGGACCACCTACGCAGTCCGACCTGATTTCACGGTTAGGAGGCGATGAAGACGCACCGGCTTCGCGGCCCGCTGCGGGCGGTCTGCGCCGCGGGATGATCGTCAGGCACCCGGAAAGGTCGAAGCTTTCAGGCCGCGCTCTGCGCCCGCAACCCCGCGACCAGATCGGTGAACCGGTCACCCTGGACGATGACGTGGCTCCGGAGCGCCTCGGCCGCCCCGACTTCGTCTCCGGCGATGATGGCAGCGACGATCGCTTCGTGTTCGGCGAGCGATTGCGGCAAGCGCTGGCGCACGCGCAGCTGCAGACGCCGATACGGCGCGAGACGGCGGTGCAGGGACAGCGCCTGCTCCGCCAGGAAGGCGTTGCGGCTGGCCCGATACACCACCGTATGGAACACGTAATTCTCGGCATAATAGGCCTCGGTATCCTCCGTCGACAGGGCCCCGCGGCAGCCTTCGAGGGCGGCGCGCAGCGCGGCGGCATCCTCGGCCACGAGGCGGCGTGCGGCGAGGCGACCGCACGCTGCCTCGATTTCCGCCATCGTCTCGAACATGGCCAGCAGCAAGTGTGGCTCGGGTGCGCTGACGATGGCGCCGCGCCGGGGCTTCGTCTGGACGAGTCCGGTCACGGCGAGCTGCAGCAGCGCCTCGCGGATCGGCGTGCGCGAGACCCCGAAACGGGCCGCGAGCTGATTCTCATCGAGCCGCGATCCCAGCGCGAGTTCGCCCGCCACGATCTCGTCCTCGATTCGCTGCCGTAGCCGTTGCGCGTGGCTCATGCGCCTGGTTCCTCCCCCGATCGTCGGGCCGCGCGTCGTCCCGCCCGTTGAGGCCGGCGGATGTCCAACGCACGCGAACATTATGCTGGAGCATTGACAAAATATACAAGGCGGTTTTCCATGCATACAACGAAGCGCCCCACTATTGCGGCGCACAAAACTTTACCGCGTTGTTTGCGGTGCGGGAGAAATCCATGACGCCAACTCGTCGCTCGCTGATCGCGGCCACGCTCGCGGCTCCGGCGGTCCTGCGGTTCGGGCTGGGCTCGGCCCAGGCCGCCACCACGCTGAAGCTGTCCCACCAGTTCCCGGGCGGCACCATCGACGAGGGCGACTTCCGCGACCGCATGTGCCGGAAGTTCGCCAAGATGGTCGGCGAGCGCTCGAAGGGCGCCCTGGACGTCCAAGTCTATCCCGGCTCCTCGCTGATGAAGACGAACGCCCAGTTCGGCGCGATGCGCAAGGGCGCCCTCGACATGTCGCTCTATCCGAGCCCCTATGCCGGCGGCGAGGTGCCGGAGCTGAATATCGGCCTGATGCCGGCGCTGGTGACGTCCTATGCCCAGGCGGTGGCCTGGAAGGCGGCGCCGGTCGGGCGCAAGCTCTCGGAAATCCTCGACGCCAAGGGGATCGTCTTGGTCTCGTGGGTCTGGCAGGCCGGCGGCGTCGCGAGCCGCGAGCGCGCCCTCGTTTCGCCGGCCGACGCCAAGGGCATGAAGGTCCGGGGCGGTTCGCGCGAGATGGACATGATGATGAAAGAGGCCGGCGCAGCCACCCTCTCCATCCCGTCGAACGAATCCTACGCGGCGATGCAGACCGGCGCCTGCGATGCGGTGATCACATCGTCCACCAGCCTGATCTCCTTCCGCCTGGAAGAGCTGTCCAAGGCCCTCACCTCGGGCCGCGAGCGCTCCTACTGGTTCATGCTCGAGCCGATCATGATGTCGAAGATCGTGTTCTCGGGCCTGCCGAAGGAGCAGCAGGACCTGATCATGGCAGTGGGCACCGAGCTGGAAGCCTTCGGCCAAGCTGGCGCCAAGGAGGATGACACCCGGGTCGAGGAGATCTTCTCCAAGGCCGGGGCCAAGGTCGTCCAGGTTGACGAGAAGTCGCTGGGTCAGTGGCGGGACCTCGCCCGCAACACGGCCTGGAAGGATTACGCCGCCAAGAACGCGAACTGCGCGGAACTGCTGAAGCTCGCGGAGCAGGTCGCGTGAGTCACGGCTTCGACGCGGCTACGGCCGCTCCGGAGGCGCGGGGCGCGGCCGAGCCGCGTCTACCCGGCCTGCTCGGCGCCTTCGACCGGACGATGCGCCTGCTGAATCAAGTGATCCTGGCGGTCGGCGGCCTCTGCCTGGTGGCGGCCTGCCTCGTCCTGACCCACAGCGTGGTCGTCCGCTATCTCCTGAAGGAACCGACGGAGTGGCAGGACGAGATGGCGGTGTTCCTGATCATCGGGGCCACCTTCCTGTCGGCCGCCGGCGTCCAGGCCAAGCGCGGCCACGTCGCGATCGAGGCCCTGACCGGTCTCCTGCCGCCGGCCGCCAACCGCGTGCGCCTTCTGCTGGCCGACATCGTCAGCCTCGCCTTCTGCCTGTTCTTCGCTTGGAAGAGCTGGTCGCTGGATCACGAGGCCTGGGTCGACGGGCAGGTCTCGCAATCGACCTGGGGGCCGCCCCTCTGGATCCCCTATACGCTGATGTCCGTCGGGATGAGCCTGCTGTGCATCCAGTTCGTCCTCCAGATTGCCGAGGGCCTGGCCTACGGGCCGCGGGCCGCCGGCTGGGCACAGCCCAAGATCGGGCTCGGGGCCGACGTCAACCGCGACATGCACGGGGCGCCCGAGGTTGCGCCTCGAGGACCGGATCCGATGGGTCAGACCGTTTCCGCGAAGGTTGAACGATGAGCACGGCCGCGATCGGCTTCCTGTACGCGGGCGCGACCCTGGGTGCGATGCTCTCGGGCATCCCCATCGCCTTCGCCCTCGGCTTCGTGGCGCTCGCCTTCATGGTGGCGTTCATGCCCGGCGCCTCTCTCGATACGGTGGCGCAGAACGTCTACGAGGAGATGGCCTCCATCACCCTGCTGTCGATCCCGCTCTTCATCCTGAAGGGTGCGGCCATCGGCCGGTCCAAGGCCGGGCAGGACCTCTACTCGGCCATGCACGCCTGGATGCACCGCATCCCGGGCGGTCTCGGCATCGCCAACGTGTTCGCCTGTGCGCTGTTCGCCGCTATGGCGGGCTCGAGCCCGGCAACCTGCTCGGCGATCGGCTCGGCCGGCATCCCGGAGATGCGCAAGCGCGGCTACTCGCCGGGTTTCGCCGCCGGGATCATCGCGGCGGGCGGCACGCTCGGAATCCTGCTGCCGCCTTCGATCACCATGATCCTGTACGCGGTGGCGGCCGAGCAGTCGCTCGGACGCCTGTTCCTCGCCGGCATCGGACCCGGGCTGCTGCTCGTGGCCCTGTTCGCGGCGTGGTCGATCGTGCGCTTCCGCTCGGAATACGCCGCGGCCAAGGCCGTGATGGAGCGTGGCGGACCGGCCTCGCCGATCCTGGCCGACGATCAGTACAGCATGGCGCAGCGCTTCTCGACGCTGCCGCGGGTCCTGCCCTTCGTGGTCCTGCTCACCGGCGTGATGGTGGCGCTCTACGGCGGCTACGCCACGCCCTCGGAAACCGCGGGTCTCGGCGGCCTGATGGCGCTGGCGCTCATCGCCGCGATCTACGGCGTCTGGCGGTTCCGCGACGTCACGCCGATCCTGACCGCGACCCTGCGGGAATCGACCATGCTGATGCTGATCATCGGCATGTCGCTGCTCTACGCCTACGTGATGAGCTACCTGCACATCTCGCAATCGGCCGCCGCAGCGATCGTCGCGATGCAGCTCTCGCCCTGGCTGCTGCTGCTGACCATCCTGGCATTGGTGATCGCCCTGGGCTTCTTCCTGCCGCCGGTCTCGATCATCCTGATGACGGCGCCGATCATCCTGCCGCCGCTCAAGGCCGCCGGCTTCGACCTCGTGTGGTTCGGCGTGGTGATGACCATCACCATGGAGATGGGCCTGATCCACCCGCCGGTGGGCCTGAACATCTTCGTCATCAAGAACATCGCCCCCGACATCCCGCTGTCGGACATCATCTGGGGGACGCTGCCCTTCGTGATCCTGATGGCGGTGGCGATCCTGATCCTGTGCCTCGTCCCGGGCATCGCCCTGTGGCTCCCGGACCTGCTGCTGGCGACCACACGGTAGGCGGACCGAAGCATCGATTCCTCAGGCAGGCCCTTCTCCGTCCGGGGAAGGGCCTGCCGCATGCCGGGGTGCAGCCGCGCGAGCGCCGCCTCCCACGCACCGGCGGGTCGCGTCCAGGCGATGGCTGAAGCGTGCCGGTGCGCCTATGGCAGCGGGCTTCCCGCACTGCCCTGATCGAAGCTTCGGAACGAATCATGAGTCTCGCATCCGTGCGCGCCTTCTTCGCCGAGAAGGCGCCCGACATCGCGGTCATCGAGCTCGAGGCCAGCACCGCGACCGTCGCCGAGGCGGCCGAGGGCCATGGCGTCGCCCCGGCGCAGATCGCCAAAACCCTGTCGATCCGCGTGGGCGATCATGTCGCTCTCGTCGTCACCCGTGGCGACGCGCGTCTCGACAACAGGAAGGCCAAGGCCGTCTTCGGCGGCAAGGTGAGGATGCTCGATCTCGGCGAGGTCGAAGCGGTCACCGGCCACCCGGTGGGCGGCGTCTGCCCGTTCGGCCTGGCCACGCCCCTGCCCGTCTACTGCGACGTCTCGCTCCAAGCGTTCGACGAGGTGGTGCCGGCCGCCGGCGGCACCCACAGCTCCGTGCGGATCGCGCCGACGCGGATGGCCGCGTTGACGGATGCCGCGTGGGTCGATGTCTGCGCGCTGCCGACCTGAGGGCTGCCCTCAGCGCCCGGTCCAGTTGGGCGAGCGCTTGCCCAGGAAGGCCTCCATGCCTTCGCGGAAATCCTGGCTCATGTAGCACATAAGGATCAGGTCATCGCCGGGATGTGGCGCGCCCTCGGCGACCGCCTCCTCCTCCGCCAGCCGCCGGAGCCCTTCCTTGGTCGCCTGCATGGTCAGCGGCGCGTGGTTGGCGAGGAGCTGCGCCAGGGTATCGACCCGCTCGGTGAGCGCGGCGCAATCGGCGACCACTTCGCCGACGAGGCCGATGGCCAGCGCCTCCTCGGCCCCGACCAGGCGGGCGGTGAAGATGATGTCCTTCACCCGCGCCGGCCCGATCAGACCGGAAAGCCGCTTCAGATTGCCCTGGCTCAGGCAATTGCCCAGCGTCCGGGCGATGGGGAAGCCGAAGCGGGCATCGCGGGTGGCGATGCGGAGGTCGCAGGCCGCCGCGATGGCCGCGCCGCCGCCCGTGCACGCACCCGCGATGGCCGCGATGGTCGGAACCCGCAGCCGCTCCAGGGAGCCCAGCACCTTGTCCATGAACCGCTCGTAGCCCAGCGCATCCTCCGCCGTGCTGAAGCTGCGGAACTGGGCGATGTCGGTGCCGGCCGCAAAAGCCTTCTCGCCGGCACCGGTGATGATCAGCGCCTTGATGGCCGGATTGCCGGCGATCGCCTCGCAGCAGGTGATCAGGCCCTGATACATCGCGAAGGTGAGCGCGTTGCGGGCCTGCGGCCGATTCAGGACGATGCGGGCGATGCCGGCCTCATCGGTCGTGAACAGCAGTTCGTCGGTGGCGGGCGTGGCACTCATGCGCGGGGTCTCCGGGTGGCGGGGTCAGGCCGCGGTCTCGCGGACCACGCCGCGCGCAATCAGCGCGTCGATCTCGGCCGAGGCGTATCCGGCCTCCGCCAGGATCGCCCGGGAATGCTCGCCAAGCAACGGGGCCGGCCCATGCACGCGCCCCGGGGTCTCCGAGAACTTGACCGGCAGGCCGAGGGTCTTCATGCGGCCGACCCGCGGGTGTTCGACCTCCACCACCATCTCGCGGGCGAGGGCCTGCGGATCCCGGTGCATGGCGTTGACGTCGAGCACCGGCCCGGCCGGGACGCCGCCGGCTTCGAGCCGGGCGAGCCATTCGGCCGAGCTGTGGGCCCGGAAGATCGGCGCGAGGGTACCGGCGAGGTCCTGCCGGTTGATCATCCGGTCGCGGTTGACGGCGAAGCGCGGATCATCGGCGAGGGCCTCGGCGCCGATCGCCTTCAGCAGGCGCAGCCAGTTGGTCTGGTTGGCCGCCCCGATCGTGATCCAGCCATCGGCGGTCTCGAAGGCCTCGTAGGGCGCGTTCAGCGGATGGGCCGAGCCCATCGGTCCCGGCGCGATCCCGGTCGCCATGGCGATGGCCGATTGCCAGTAGGTGTGGGTGATGCCGGCCTCGAACAGCGAGGTGTCGACAGCCTGGCCCTTTCCGGTCCGGAGCCGGTTCGAGTAGGCCGCCAGAACGCCCATGGCGGCCAGGATGCCGGCGGTGATGTCGGTGACCGGAGGTCCGCACTTCATCGGGGGGCGCCCCGGGCCCTCCCCCGTGATCGACATGAGCCCGCTCATGCCCTGCGCCACGAGGTCGAAGCCGGCCCGCTCCGCATAAGGACCGGTGCGGCCGAAGCCGGAGAGCGAGCAGTAGACGAGGGCCGGGAATTCCTCGCGCAGCGTCTCGTAGCCGATCCCGAGGCGCTCCATCGTGCCGCCGCGGTAGTTCTCGATCAGCGCGTCGGCCCCCTTGAGCAGGCGGCGCAGGACCGCGACACCGTCCGGATCCTTCAGGTCGAGACTGATGCCGCGCTTGCCGCGGTTCATCATCATGTAGGCGGCGCTCTCGCCTTCCAGGGCCGGCGGAACGGTGCGACGCGTGTCGTCGCCGTCCATCTTCTCGACCTTGATCACCTCCGCGCCCATGTCGGCGAGCATCAGCCCGCAGACCGGACCGGCCATGATGTGGGCGAGTTCGATCACCCGCATCCCGGCGAGCGGACCGGACCGTTTCATCGCTTCCGCCATCGCGCGCTACTCCCCGGCCGCCACGGAGCCCACGCGACCATCGAGTGGCGGGGCGGGATCCACGAATTCCCGCTCGGGGTGCATCGTGAAGGCCAGCGCCGCACCGAGCAGGCACAGGCCGATCGAACCGACGAAGGGCAGCGTCCAGCTCCCCGTCATGTCGACGATCACGCCGAAGACGATCGGCGAGACGATCGCGGCCACGGCCGAGCCGGTATTCATCAACCCGCTGGCGGTGCCGGCATATTTCGGCGCGATATCCATCGGCACGGACCAGATCGGCCCGATGACCAGCTCGGCGAAGAAGAAACCTGAGGACAGGAGCAGCGCCACCAGGGTCAGATCCCGCGTCATGAAAACGCCGGCGAGGCTCGCAGCGGCGCCGAGGAACCCGACGACGATCACCGACAGGCGGGCGAGCTTCACCTTGCCGGTCCGGTGCAGGATGGCGTCGCTCATCATGCCGCCAACCGTGTCGCCCACCACGCCGGCGAAGAACACGCCCGAAGCGAACAGCGCCGAGTTCTTCAGGTCGAGGCTGTAGTTCTCCTTGAAGAAGCTCGGCAGCCAGCCGAGGAACAGCCACAGGGTCCAGCCGTAGCAGAAATACGTGATGGTGACCGGCAGCATGCGGCGGGTCAGAGCGCCCCACGGGACGCTCTGCTTCGCCCCGACCTTGCGGGGCGGCGGCAGCGTGTCGAGTTCGGCCCGGGTGATCGCCGGATGGTCGGAGGGATCGTCGCGGAAATACAGCCACCAGATCGCCACCCAGATAAAGCTCACGGCGCCGAGGATCACGAAGCTGGTCCGCCACCCGAAATGGAAGATCAGGAAGGCGACGATCGGCGGCGCCACCGCGTTGCCGAGGCGCGCGAAGGCGTGGGTGATGCCCTGGGCGAAGCCGCGGCGGCCGGGCGCGGTCCAGTTCTGCATCGCGCGGGTGGCGGTGGGGAAGGTCGCGCCTTCGCCGAAGCCGAGCAGGACCCGGGCCAGGAACAGGCTCACTAAGCCGCCGACCATTCCGGTCAGGATCGTCGCGGCGGCCCAGATCACGCCGCAGGCCAGCAGCGTGCGTCGGGCGCCGAACTTGTCGCCGACCGACCCGCCGATCACTTGGAAGATCGCGTAGGGATACGCGAAGGCAGACAGAATCAGACCGAAATCGGTCTTCGACATCCCGAAATCGCGCATGATCTCTGCGCCGGCGGTCGCGATGTTCACCCGGTCCAGATAGGTGATGAAATACATCACGCAGAGCAGGCCGAGCACGCCGTTCGTGGCGCTGATGCGCTTCGACATCGACCGTTCCTCCCATCGGGGCGCCGCCGCTGGCGGTCGCCGGGCGCCTCGGCTGATGGACCGGACGCTCTTTCATAATGCATTATTCAAACGCGTCGCGCGGCAGAACGCAACCGCCGACTTGTATCCGGCGCGCGATCGATCCGGTCGCCCCAACGGAAAACGGGGGCCGCCCGGGCCCCCGTTCTGGGTGATCGCGTTCGCGACGCGGGCTGTCAGGCCGTGACGGGCTGCAGCTGGTTCTGTTCGGCTTCGGTCGCTGTGCCCAGGGCCTTGCCGCGAGGCCCGACCCAGCTTCCGACCCACTTCCGCTGCCAGAGGGCGAGGCAGCCGAGCACGACCGCCGTGAAGGCGGCGTAGCCGATGAAGCCGATGGAGAACGACCCGGTATACTGCTTGGACAGGCCCATGACGTTCGGAAGGATGGCGCCTCCGAGGGCCCCGATCTCGCCGATCATCGAGCCGGCGACGGCGGTGTTGTTGGGCCACCGCAGGGGAACGAGCTGGAAGAGGGCGCCGTTGCCGGCCCCAAGCGCCGCGAAGCACAGCATGAACAGGATCGTGGTCAATGCCAGCGACGGGGTCGCCGTCAGGGACAGGAGCGTGGCGATCGCCGCGAGCAGCACCACCGACAGCACGGCGATCCCGCCCATCCGATCGGCGAAGTAGCCGCCGACGATCCGAATCCCCGAGCCCATGAAGGCCGCCAGCATGGTCAGGCGCCCGGCCTCGACCTTCGTCACGGCGAACTGCTCGTAGAAGAAGGTCGGCAGGAAGTTCGACAGGCCGATGAAGCCGCCGAAGGTGATGACGTAAATCAGCGAGAACGCCCAGCCGTCCTTGGTGAAGAGGCAGGAGACGTGTTCCTTGAACGACTGGTGCTCGCAATCCGGCGGCTCCTTGGCGAGCACGATCATGATCGCCAGCGGCAGGAGCATGACGATGCCGGCGAAGGCGTAGGTGGTCTGCCAGCCATAGGCCTGCGCCAGCGGCGGGGCGAACAGCACGGCCAGCACGGTGCCGGAATTGCCGGCGCCCGCGATGCCCATCGCCAAGCCCTTGTGCTCCGGTGGGAACCATCCGGATCCGAGGGACAGTGCAACGCCGAAGGACGCGCCGGCGATGCCCAGCAGGACGCCCATGGCGAGCACGTCGTTGTAGGACGAGACGAAGAGATATCCGTAGGCCATCGCCAGCATGATCACGCTCATCTCGGTGATCGCGGCATTCTTGCGGCCGATATACTGGGCCAGAATTCCAAGCGGGAAGCGCATCAGCGCCCCGGCGAGGATCGGAAGGGAGATCATGAAGCCGGTCTGGGCCGGCGTGAGCTTGAAGGTCTCGGTGATGAACGGGCCCATGGCGCCGTTCAGGACCCAGATGGCGAAGCAGAAATCGAAATAGAGGAATGCCGCGAACAGCGTCGGGGGGTGACCCGACTTCATCACCGTTTTGAAGCTGGCCATAGCTGGTGCTCGTCGAAAGGAGGCGAACCGCTGCGCGGTCGCTCATGCCGGGGATCCGGACTCACACCGTCCGCTGTTTGGAGCGCCGTTGCTCCGCCGCCGCAGCAGGCGCGGCTGATCCGGCAATGCAGCATGCGTGCCACGTTGTGTTTGATGCGCGACGCGCCGATCGCCCCAAACGGTCGGACCCGGGATCGGTTCGGAATCGATCCAACCGCTGCCGTTCATCGAGGCAGGCCTGCCGAGTAAACGGGCGGCCGGACGGCGCCATCACGGATCGGTGAGCGCCGCAGCCGTAATGGTTGCTGCATGCGGGCAACACAGGGGCGGAGAAACGGTCCGGAAGACCCTGTAAATTGCCTTCGATCACGGTCGGCAACTTGGCGGCAAAGCGTGAGTTTTGCTAAGCCCCGGGACGAGCTCCGCCGCGACTTCGTGCAGGCCCGCTCGATTGCGCGCCGCGGCAAGTCCCGGTGTCGCCTCCCGAGGAATTTCGATCCATGTCCGCCTCGATCCGTCGCCTTCTCCTGGCCGGCTTCACAGTCCTCGCCTTCGCCTCGACCGTTCACGCCCAGGGCCGCGGCCCGGTCGGCGATGCCGGCATCGACGGGTTCGGCGATGACGGCCAGCTCTATCAGGATCAGAGCGGTGCGCTCTATGTGCGTCGCGGCGGCCGCTACCTGCCCTATACGGGCCGCACGGATTTGGTGCGCCCCGCCCCGGCGGTCCAGGCGCCCGTCGCGCCGCCAGCCGCCAGCTTCGATCCCGACGCGACCGTCCCGGCCCGTCCGGGCGGGGCACCGCCCGCCGAAGGTCTTTCGCCCCTGGAGGCCGCGAAGGCGAAGGCCATCCTGCGCGCGCCCGACAACGAGCCGATCGATTACGCCAAGATCTATGGCCCGATCACCGACGACGTGTTCCCGGTGCAGGCGTTCAACTACAAGAAAATGAACCCGGCCTTCTTGCGCCAGGAGATCGCCTATCACGGGCCCTACGAGCCGGGGACGATCATCGTCGACCCGCGGGCCCACCAACTGACCCTGGTGGAGGGCAACGGCCGGGCCCGCCGCTACGGCGTCGGTGTCGGCAAGCAAGGCTTCTCGTGGTCGGGCACCGCGACGGTCAATTCCAAGCAGGCCTGGCCGGATTGGTATCCGCCCAAGGAGATGATCGCCCGCAGCCCGAAGCTCGCGAGCGAGGTCGACAAGCTGCAGAGCGGCCTCGGCGTCTCGGGCGGCCTGCGCAATCCCCTCGGCGCCCGGGCCATGTACCTCTGGCAGGGCAACAAGGACACGCTGTTCCGCATCCACGGGACTCTGGAGCCCTTCTCCATCGGCAAGAGCGTGTCGTCGGGCTGCATCCGCATGATCAACCAAGACGCGATCGACCTGTTCAGCCGCGTCAATGTCGGCACCAAGGTGGTCGTGCTGAATTGATGCCCGGCTGAACCGCGATCAGCCGCGCCGCCGGTAGAACCGGCGGCAGCGGCCTGCGGCTTCAGGTCAAGCCGCGGCGGTGCTCGCCGAGGATTCGCCGGACCGTGCCGGCCTCGGAACGGTAGACCAGCGTCTCGGTCTGGATCCGGTCCGGTCGAAATCGGACGCCCCGCAGAAGCGCCCCGTCCGTGATGCCCGTGGCGGCCACGATGACGTCGCCGCTCGCGAGGTCGGTCAGATCGTATTTCCGGTCGAGATCCTCGATGCCCATCTCGGCGGCCCGGCGCCGCCGGTCGGGGGTGTCGAGGATCAGGCGTCCCTGCATCTGGCCGCCGATGCAGCGCATCGCCGCGGCGGCCAGGACGCCTTCGGGAGCCGCCCCGGTTCCGAGATAGATGTCGATGCCCGTCTCTTCGGGGCTCGCGGTGAAGATGATCCCCGCGATGTCGCCGTCCGAGATCAGGCGGACCGCCGCGCCGGCCGCCCGCACCTCGGCCACGAGGGCGGCGTGCCGGGGCCGGTCGAGGATCAGGGCCGTGATCTGCTTCGGCTCGACCCCCTTGGCCCGGGCCAGGGCAGCGATGTTGTCGGTGGGACTGGCGTCGAGATCGACGAGACCCGGCGGATAGCCCGGCCCGATGGCGATCTTCTGCATGTAGACGTCGGGGGCCGCGAGGAGCGAGCCGCGCTCGGCCATCGCCATGACCGCGATCGCCCCGGGCATGTCCTTGGCGCAGAGGGTCGTTCCCTCCAGCGGATCCACCGCGATGTCGACCTCCGGCCCCTCGCCGAGACCGAGCTGCTCCCCGATGAACAACATCGGCGCCTGGTCGCGCTCCCCCTCGCCGATCACCACGGTTCCGCGGATGGGCAGGCTGTTCAGCTCGTCGCGCATCGCGTCGACCGCCGCCTGGTCCGCCGCCTTCTCGTCGCCCTGACCGCGCAATCGCGCGGCGGCGATGGCGGCGCGCTCCGTGACCCGGGCGAGTTCGAGGGCGAGCGTGCGCGGGACGCCGCGCGATGCCGACTTGGGGGCCTCAGCCATGGTTTCCTGCCTTTGTCCGAGCCCGATCTTGAGGTCGGATCCCGGGTGGACGCCGTCGAGTGACGGCCGCCAAGCCTATACCCCTGTTCGCGGGCGCCCACTATCCTGCATCAAGGCCTCGCGGATCACCGTCCGGCATGCACTGTTATTCGCGCTCGATCCGGATCACCTGCGGCGGCTCCGACAGCAGGCCGTCGGCGCCGATCGCGTCGAGGGCGTCCCGGATGTTACCCTCGGTCGCGGCATAGGTGATCAGCACCAGCGGCACGGGCCGTCCGGAGCGGCCGTGCGGATCCGTCTCCGCGCCCTCGATGCGGCGTTGCAGGATGCTCTCCAGGGATATCTCCCGCTCGGCCATCCGCTGAGCGACACCCGCCGCGACGCCCGGGCGATCATGGACGGTGAGGCGGATGTAGTAGCCGCCCTCGTGCCGCTGCATCTCCACGCGCTCACTGGGGCGCATCGCGGCGGCCGGAATGCCGAAGGTCGGGCGGATCACGCCGCGCGCCACGTCGGCGATGTCGGCCACGACCGCGGAGGCCGTCGCCTCGCCGCCGGCACCGGGACCGATCAGCGTCAGTTCGCCCACCGCATCCGCGTCGATCGTCACGGCGTTGGTCACGCCCATGACCTGCGCGATGGCGGAGGATTTCGGCACCATCGTCGGGTGGACCCGCTGCTCGATGCCCGCCTCGGCCGCCTGCGCGACGCCGAGGAGCTTGATCCGGTAGCCGAGCTCGTCCGCCATGCGCAGGTCGAGAGGCTGCACCCGGGAGATGCCCTCCACCGACACGCCCTCGGCGTCGACTGCGGTCCCGAAGGCCAGGCTCGTCAGAATCGCGAGCTTGTGGGCCGTGTCGAAACCTTCGACGTCGAAGGTTGGATCGGCCTCGGCGTAGCCCAGGGCCTGCGCATCCTTCAGGCAGGCCTCGAAGGTCAGGCCCTCGCGCTCCATGCGGCTGAGGATGTAGTTGCAGGTGCCGTTGAGAATTCCGTAGACGCGGGAGATCGTGTTGCCCGGCAGGCCCTCGCGGAGGGTCTTGATCACCGGGATGCCGCCGGCCACCGCCGCCTCGAAGGCGAGGGCTACGCCCTTGTCCTCGGCGCGCGTGGCGAGGGCGGCACCGTGGCGGGCAAGCAGCGCCTTGTTGGCGGTCACCACCGGCTTGCCGGCATCCAGCGCCGCCTCGACCACCGCCTTGGCCGGTCCTTCGGCGCCGCCGATCAGCTCGACCACGCAGTCCACGGAACCGGACCGGGCGAGCGCCACCGGATCGTCGAACCATTCGATGCCGGCGAGGTCGAGGCCGCGGTCCCGGGTGCGGTCGCGCGAGGACACCGCCGTGACGCGGAGATCGAGGCCCGCGGCGGTGAAGGCGGCGCGGCGGCGCTCGACCATCCGGACCACGGACGCACCGACGGTCCCGAGTCCGGCGATCCCGAGGCGAAAGCTCACTGTCATGACCCCTTCCGTACCCGGGCGACCATGATGGGCCGGGCGCCCGATGCGGCGCACTTCTGCAAGAATTCCGCACCGCCCGCAAGGAAACGGCCCCGGATCGCCGGACGGCTCACCCGGCGGACTCGCGGTGCCGCACCGCCGTCGCCACCAGGGCGTAGAGGATGACGGCGTTCAGCACGTGCCAGAGCGGATGGGTGCCGGTCGGCAGAAGCGTGCAGGCGGCCTGATCGGCGGTCCGCGCGGCGAGCGAGATCAGGAACAGGAGGCCGATCCCGGCGAGTCGCCGCCCGGTCCCGAGAAAGCGCTCCTCCGGCCGACGCGTGACCGCGCCCGCAATCCCGAACAGCGCCAGTAGGGCGGGCAGGTAGTCGACCGATCCGTTGGTGAGCCGCGCGACGTCGAGGCCGGTAAGCCCGTCGAGCACGGGCGTGAGGGCGAAGCCGAGGAGCGCGAAGCCCCCCGTCGCCGCAGCGACCCGGATCGGCGCCAGCCTCAGGAATCGCCGCAGGGCGAGCGCGAGATACGCGTAGATGAACAGGGCGATCGGGATCACGTCGGCCAGCATCGACCAGTAGACCGCCAGCGTGTGAAACAGGAACGAGCCGATGCCCACCACCGCGACCAGGGCGGATAGGGCGAGGCCGGCTCGGTCCGGCGGTTCGGCTGCGGAGGCGCATCGTGCAGCAGCGGCAGCCGCCGCGAGGAAAGCCGCGTTCGACAGGGCGTTGGCCGGCTCGGCCCAGAATTGCGGACCGCCGCGCTCGCAATAGGCTCTCACCGGCTCGAACCAGTCCATCCGCCGACCCTAGATCCCCGTCCTTGCGCCGGGATGGCCTTGTCAGCGCGACGCGAAGCGCGGATGACGGCCCGGCGGCGACCGGAAGCGAGGCGATGCGGATCACCACCTGGAACGTCAATTCGATCAAGCAGCGGCTCCCGCATCTTCTCGCCTTCCTCGAGGAAGCGCGGCCCGACGTGATCTGCCTGCAGGAACTCAAGTGCCAGGACGAGGCCTTTCCGCGGGCCGACATCGAGGCGGCGGGCTACGCGGTCGAGACGCTGGGCCAGAAGGCCTATAACGGCGTGGCGCTCCTCGTCCGGGAACCGCTCACCCTCTCCGAGATCCGGCGCGGGCTTCCGGGCGATGCGTCGGACGAGCAGGCCCGCTACATCGAGGCGCTCATTTCCGGCGCGGAGACGCGCCCGGTCCGCGTGGCGTCGATCTATCTGCCGAACGGCAATCCGGTGGACAGCCCGAAATACGCCTACAAGCTCGCCTTCATGGAGCGGCTGCGGCTCCACGCCCGGGCACTCCTGCGGGACGAGATCGCGGTGGTGCTGGCGGGCGACTACAACGTCATCCCGGAACCTGCCGACGCGGCCGATCCGGAGGCTTGGCGCTCCGACGCGCTCTTTCTCGGAACGACCCGCGCGGCGTTCCGGGCGCTTCTCGCCGAGGGCTATACCGATGCGCTGCGCGCCTGCGACCCGCGCGATGGGCTCTACACCTTCTGGGATTACCAGGCCGGCTGCTGGCAGCGAAATGCCGGGATCCGCATCGATCACGTGCTGCTGTCGCCCCAGGCCGGCGACCGCCTGGTCTCGGCCTCGGTCCAGAAGCATCTGCGCGGGCTCGACAAGCCGTCGGATCATGTGCCGGTGACGGTGGAACTGACGGCCGGCTGAAAAGATAACCCATGTTGGCGGGCGCAGCGACCAGACCGGTCGCCGCCCGTCTTTCAGCTCAGGAGCCACGCTTGATCGTCTACGGTACCGGCTATTCGCCCTACGTCCGCAAGGTCCTGGTCTCGCTTGCCGAGAAGGGCATCGCCTACGAGCACAGGCCTGTGATGTTCCACGCGCCGGATGCCGACTTCCAGGCGGCCAGCCCGCTCGGGAAGATCCCAGCCATCGAGGACGACGGTTTCCGCCTTGCCGATTCCTCGGCGATCCTCTGGTATCTGGAGCGGAAGCACCCGACGCCGGCCCTCGTTCCGACCGAACCGAAGGCGCTCGGCCGCGCCGTCTGGTTCGACAAGTTCGGCGACACCGAACTGTTCGCGAAGCTGATCGTGCCTTTCGTCCAGCGGGTGCTGAAACCCAACATGATGAAGCAGCCGACCGACGAAGGTGCGGTCGCCCAGGCGCTCGACACGGACCTGCCGCCGCTGTTCGACTATCTGGAGCGCGAGATCTCGGGCCCGTATCTGGTCGGTGACGCGTTCAGCATCGCCGACATTTCCATCGCGACCAGCTTCTACAATCTGCACTTGGCGCAGGCGAAGGTCGATGCCGACCGCTGGCCCAAGCTTGCGGCCTATGTCGACGCCACGCTGGCGCGGCCGTCGTTCAAGGCCGCACTCGAGGCCAAGAAGGGCTGAACCAGCCGGGCGATCCGGCGGCGGCGCTCAGCGCCGCCGCCGGATCGAGCCCACGGTTTGCAGTTGCGTTTGCGCCTCGGCGCGGTCGTCCTCGCTCGCGGCCGCCCAGTTCTTGTCGTAGAGCGCGACGATCCAATCGTCCTTCCGCGCTTCGGCCCCTTCCCGCGCGAGGGAGAGCCACATCAGGCCCCTCACCCGCTGGATCGGGATCCCGCCGAGACCGTTGACCAGCATGTCCCCGAGCAGTGCCTGCGCCGGATGGTGGCCCTTCTCGGCCGCGAGGTTGAACCAGCGCGCCGCCTGCTTCGGATCGGCCTCGACGCCCGTGCCGTCGAGGTAGAGCCGGGCGAGATTGTACTGCGCGTTGGGATCTCCGTAGTACGACGCGGCGTAGTTGAACATGTCGTAAGCACGTTCGGGATTCGGGCGCACGTAGGTGCCCTTGATCCCTTCCAGGAAGTAGGTGCCCAGAGCCGTGAAGGCGCTCCCCAGAACCGCCGAGTTCTGCGGGTCGGGGCCGTCATCGGTGCTGGCATCGGCGATCCGGGAGAAGAACTCGAACGCCTTCAAGTCGTCATGGGGCACGCCGTCGCCGTCGGCATACATCCGGCCGAGCTTCCACAGAGCCAGGGCGTGGCCCTGGCCGGCCGCGTATTCGAGGGCGCGGGCCGCGCCCTGCTTGTCGCCGGCATTGTACTCCCGCATGCCGGCCCGGAGCGCGTCCTTGGCCGAGCGATAGCTCTTGTCGGCGACCGGCACCTGAACGGGCGTGCGGACATTGGCGTCGAGCGCACGCGAGGTCTCGACCGGGAGCGCAAGCAAAGCGAGCGCCCAGGTCGCGACGGCGAGGCCGCGGGCGAACCGGAACCGACCGGGATCGGCCCCGACCGGCGCCCTGCGCCGGCTGAGGTCAGTCCTAGACGTCCGCATAGCTCTGCGTCTCCTTGGCACCTCCCGGATGGGTCACGGCGCCGTAAAGCGCCGGGCCGACGCCTTGCGCGTATTTCCAGAGGTAGCCGGAGGTCGCGGAGTTCGGACGCGGCGTCCAGGCCTTCCGCCGCTCGGCGAGTTCCTCGTCCGAGAGAGCGACGCTGAGCGTGCCCTGGATGGCATCGAGGGTGATGACGTCGCCGTCGCGGATCAGGCCGATCGGACCGCCCACGGCGGCTTCGGGTCCCACATGGCCGACGCAGAAGCCGCGTGTCGCGCCCGAGAAACGCCCGTCGGTGATCAGCGCCACCTTGTCGCCCATGCCCTGCCCGTAGAGCGCCGCGGTGGTCGACAGCATCTCGCGCATGCCGGGACCGCCCCGGGGCCCCTCGTAGCGGATGACGAGAACCTCACCCTCCTTGTAGCCGCGCGACTGCACGGCGGCGAAGCAGGCCTCCTCGCCGTCGAACACCCGGGCCGGGCCGGTGAAGACCTGCTTCTCGGCCGGGATGCCCGCGACCTTCACGATCGCGCCCTCGGGGGCGAGGTTGCCCTTGAGGCCCACGACGCCCCCGGTCGGGGTGATCGGCCGGTTGGCCGGGTAGACGACGTCCTGGTCCGGGTTCCAGGTCACCCGGTCCATGTTCTCGGCGATGGTGCGGCCGGTGACCGTCATGCAGTCGCCGTGCATGAAGCCGTGGTCGAGGAGCGTCTTCATCAGCAGCGGGATGCCGCCGACCTCGAACATGTCCTTCGCGACGTATCGGCCACCGGGCTTCAGGTCGGCGATGTAGGGCGTGCGGCGGAAGATCTCCGCCACGTCGAACAGCGTGAATTCGATGCCGCATTCATGCGCGATGGCCGGCAGGTGCAGGGCGGCGTTCGTGGAGCCGCCGGAGGCGGCCACCACGGTGGCGGCGTTCTCCAGCGCCTTGCGGGTGACGATGTCCCGCGGGCGGATCCGATTCGCGAGAAGCTCCATCACCTTCTCGCCGGCGGTGGCGCAGAACTTGTCGCGGATCTCGTAGGGGGCCGGGGCGCCGGCCGAGTAAGGCAGCGCGAGGCCGATCGCCTCGGAGACGGTTGCCATCGTGTTGGCGGTGAACTGCGCGCCGCAGGCGCCGGCCGACGGACAGGCGACCTGCTCCAGCTCGTCCAGATCCTCCAGGCTCATGTCGCCGACGGCGACCTTGCCGACAGCCTCGAACAGATCCTGGACGGTCACGGGCTTGCCGCGGAACGAGCCCGGCAGGATCGAGCCGCCGTAGATGAAGATCGAGGGGACGTTGAGGCGCACCATGGCCATCATCATCCCCGGCAGGGACTTGTCGCAGCCGGCAAGTCCCACCAGGGCATCGTAGGCATGGCCCCGCATGGTCAGCTCGACCGAATCGGCGATGACCTCGCGGGACGGCAGCGACGCGCGCATGCCGCCATGGCCCATGGCGATCCCGTCGGTCACCGTGATGGTGCAGAATTCGCGCGGCGTGCCGTTGGCGGCGGCGACGCCCTTCTTCACCGCCTGCGCTTGGCGCATCAGCGAGATGTTGCAGGGCGCGGCCTCGTTCCAGCAGGAGGCGACGCCGACCAGCGGCTGGTGGATCTGCTCGCGCGTCAGACCCATGGCATAGAGATAGGAGCGGTGCGGGGCGCGGTCGGGCCCCTCTGTGACGTGGCGGCTCGGCAGCTTCGACTTGTCGTTCAAACGCGTCACCATGACTTCAGACCAAGCCTTCGCACAGCCGATCCCGAGGGTGCGCTGAACCGCGGCGCGTCGCCGTTCGCGAAGCGCCGGGATATTCATCCGCGTGCTCGGGAAGTCCTCGTTTCCGATCGGTAAATCGTTGTCGAGATTGCCGTTTACCGCGGATCTTGAGGTGGGCCCGGACTATGGCGGGATCGCGGCGTTTACAGGCAGGTCTCGGGGCGGAGCCGGGATCGTTTTACGGTGTTGCGACCCCGCCACAGCCACGCTTGCAGCCATTTCGCTCGCCAGGACCAAAGAAAGGACAATCGCGACGGCACCGCCCGGTGATCCGCCTCGATCCGTCTAGTCTTCAGGATCAGCGCGGATCTCCGCAGAGGAATCCACCCGCGCCGCGGCAAAACCGGCCGGAGATCGTCGGCGCAGCATTATCGCCGTGCGCGGTCTGCGCCGGAAAGACCTGAGCGGATCGGGAAATAACCCGTGGGACCGGATCCGCGGCTCGCTCGGGCGCGGGCCCTGCAGGACCGCACTATAGCCCGCCCGGGACAGGGCGTATGTCCAGGCGCCCCCCCCCCGGTGGGCACGCTTTCCGATGCGGGAAGACGATCCCGTGACGGCGTCCGCGGGCGGCCGGCCGGACGGGATCACAGGATCACGGGATGGCCTGATCCCAGGCGGGTCGCGGCTCAGGCCGCCCCGCTCTGCGGCGCCGGGATCTCGGTGGAGATGGCGTCGACCGTGCGCGGCATCGGGCTGCCCTGCCCGTCTGCGCGCTGAATCCGCACCTGCTGGTTGACCGGCTGCATGTTGCCGAAGGGCGTCGAGAAGGCGATCTCGGCGGCATCGCGTCCGACGCCGATCCGCACCAGCCCGTCGAGGTCGGCTTGCCGTGTGGCGTCGAACAGCCACCAGCGGCCGTCGAGATAGGCTTCGAACACGGCGTGGAAGTCGCTCGGAACGAGCCCGTGGGCGTAGCAGCTCACGAACCGGGCCGGGATGCCGAGAGCCCGGCAGAAGGCGGCGCCGAGATGCGCGAAATCGCGGCATACGCCGGCGCGCTTGAGCAGCGACTCATGCGCGGTGGTCTCGCCGTCGCTGGAGCCCGGCTGATAGGCGATGTGGTCGTGGATCCAGTTGCAGATCTGGTTCACGCGGGCATAGCCCTTGGGCAGCGCGCCGAATTCGGCCAGAGCGAACGGCGTCAGCCGGTCCGAGGACACGAACCGGCTCGGCAGCAGGAAGGGCAGGATGTCGAGGGGCAATTGCCCGATCGGCGTCTCGTTGATCGTCGCGGGATCGGCCCGATGCACCGTGAGATCGACCTCGGCATTGTACTCCAGCGCGAACTGGCCGGTCGGCACGTTGACCGCGAGATAGCGGTTCTGGTGGTCGGGCGTGGTGTAGAGGTCGCGCTTGAGGTTCGGCGTCAGGACCAAGCTCTCGGTCAGGATCTCGACGCTCTTCAGCTTCGCCACCTCCAGATTGAAGATGAAGGTGGTGTCCGACAGGATATTGTAGGACAGGCTGCAACCGAGGATGTAGCGCATCGGATCTCCTTGCCGGATGACGGCCTATCCGCCGCCCAAGCAAGGGGCGCGCCCGATCGTGGGTTCCGGATCAGGCGCGCCGCGGCAGCATCAGCACCGTGAGCGAGCGCACGCCCTGCGCGCCGTGGATCAGCACGCCCTCGATGTCGGCGGTCGCCGACGGTCCGGTGTGCAGAACCGCGTAGGCCGAGCGGCCGAATTCCGGCCGGCGATAGGCGGCCTGCACGTTGGGCACGATATCGGCGGGATCGAGCAGAACGACGAGGTGCTGCGCGAGATAGGCGACCGCGTTGACGATCAGCTGATCCTCCGTGAACAGCACCGATCCCGTCTCGGCGATGCCGAACACAGCGCGCACCACCGCCACGTCCACGTCCTCGACCTCCTGCGGGGCGCGAACGCTCCGAAGGTCCCGGTTGCCGGTCAGTTCCGGTACCGCGGAGGCAATCACCTTGGCCGCATCGAGTCGCTCGCGGACCCCCGCGAAGACATCACTGGCGCCGGGCTCCGCCACCCGGCCGCCCATCCGCTTCAGCCGCTCGCCGAACTCGGCCACATGGTCGTCGCCGACGAGGGGCGTGAACAGCGGCACCTCCGGCAGCGGGAAATCGCCGGCTGGCCGGTTCCTGCGGATGCCGTCCAGGATCGCGTCGCGGGCGCTCATCGACGCGTGTCCTTCATGCGGTTCTGCTTGTACCAGGCGTGGAAGGTCTGGCGCGGTGCGTCGGGCATCTCGCGCTTCTTCCCCCAGGTGTTGAGCGGATTGTAGACGGCGAAACGCGGCAGGACCTTCAGGGCGGAGTCCGCCGCGCCGATCGCGGCCCGGTAGGCGGCCGGGCGCGACAGGACCGCGCCGGCGGCCTTCATCATGCCCTGCTTGAGCGCCGGGATCTGGTGCTCCTCGACCAGCACCTTGCGCCACGCGAAGATCTGCTCGTGGATGTTGATCTTCACCGGGCAGACGTTGGTGCACGAGCCGTTCATCGTCGAGGAGAACGGCAGCGTCGAGTATTTGCGCTTGTTGAAGGTCGGATCGATGATCAGCCCGATCGGCCCCGAATAGGTCGCCCCGTAGGAGAGGCCGCCCGAGCGCCGGTAGACCGGGCAGGTGTTCATGCAGGCGCCGCAGCGGATGCATTTCAGGGAGGTCCAGAACTCCTCCATGCCGAGGCGCTCGGAGCGGCCGTTGTCGACCAGCACCATGTGCATCTCGGTGCCCGCCCGCGGTGCGCGGAAATGCGAGGTGTACTGGGTGATCGGCGAGCCGAGCGCCGAGCGCGACAGCAGGCGGATGAAGACGCCGAGATGCTCGACCTTCGGGATGATCTTCTCGATGCCGATGGAGTGGATCTGCAGCGGCGGCACGTTGCCGGAGAGGTCGGCATTGCCCTCGTTGGTGCAGGTGACGACCGAGCCGGTCTCCGCGATCGCGAAGTTGCAGCCGGTCATGCCGGCATCGGCCTTCAGGATATAGGGGCGGGTCGTCTCCCGCTGGCTCTCGGCGAGATAGTGGGCGTCGTCGTTGTCCGGGTCCGTCCCGAGCGTCTTGGCGAAGACCTCGGCCACGTCCATCCGGGTCTTGTGGACCGCCGGCGCGACGACGTGGCTCGGCTCCTCGTTGTCGAGCTGCTGGATCCGCTCGCCGAGGTCGGTCTCGATCACCTCGATCCCGTTCGCCGCCATGTGGTGGCGGAAGCCGCACTCCTCGGTGAGCATCGACTTCGACTTCACCAGCGTCTTGGCGCCGTGGCTCCGCAGGATCTCCAGGACGATCCGGTTGTGGTCGGCCCCGTCCTTGGCCCAGTGGACATGGACGCCGTTGGCTTTCGCGGCTGCCTCGAACTGCTCGAGATAGCGGTCGAGATGGCTCAGCGTGTGCGTCTTGATCTGCGAGGCGAGCTCGCGGAGCTCCTCCCATTCGGGAATGCCGTGGGCCGAGACGTCGCGCTTCTTGCGCAGGTCCCACAGCCGCTCGTCGTGGGCGGCCTGGTGCAGCGGCGCGGCGAGGAAGCGCTCGGCGGCCTCGGACTGATTGATCGGACGGTCACCCCGGATCTTCGCGCCGCGGGGCTGCGGCTCACGGACCTGGGGCGCGCGGATCGGCTTCGAGGCCGCCTCGGCGTGCTGGAGGCGCCGTCCGTCCTGCGCGCGTTCACTCTCGTCGTGGCTGGCGCGCACCTCCGGGTGGATGACGCCGTCGCGCTCGCGGGGATTCAGATCCTCGGCGCTCATGCGGTGGCTCCGTTCAGCACCTGGGCGATGTGGATGTACTTGAGGGGCAGGCCCAGGCGCTCGGCGCAGCCCTTCTGATGCATGAGACAGGAGGAATCCGCCGAGACGACATATTGGGCGCCGGCGCGGTTCTGGTCGGCCACCTTGTCGTAGCCCATCTTGGCCGAGACGGCGGGCTCGAACACCGAAAAGGTCCCGCCGAAGCCGCAGCACTCGTCCGGCCGGGCGAGATCGACGAGCTCGACACCCTTGACGAGGCGCAGCAGGTCGAGGGGCTTCGAATAGTAGGGCTTCACCAACTCGGATGGTCGCGCGTGATGGATGCCGCGCAAGGCGTTGCAGTTGGTGTGATAGGCGACCTTGTGGGGGAAGTTCGTCCAGGGCAGGTCCTCGACCTTCAGCACGTCGTGCAGGAATTCCACCAGCTCGTAGGTGCTGGCACGGACGTGGCGCACCGCGTCGGTCTGGGGGATCGCGGTGAGATGCTCGCGGACTTGGTGGACGCAGGATCCCGACGGCGCGACGACATAGTCGAAGCCGGAAAAGTTCTTCACGAACAGCGCTTCGGTGGCGGCGGCTTCGGCGTGGCAACCGGTATTGGCCATCGGCTGACCACAGCACGTCTGGTCGTAAGGGTATTCCACCGTGCAGCCGAGCCGCTCCAGCAGCTCGAGGGTGGCGATCCCCACCTCGGGCTCGAAGGCGTCGACGTAGCACGGCACGAACAGGCCGACCCGCATGGTGCGACAACTCCCTGAAGATCGGCCGCGCGGCGATCTGGAACGGTTCAAGATTGGTGGTGGGTCTACCGGATGTCGCTGATCTTGGCGAGATCGGACACTGCGTCACCGGGCCCGATGTAACGCAGCGCGCCGTTGATGCGGGGTCCGCCGCCCCTCCGTCTTCCAGGCCGTGGATCCGCGGTCAGGGGACGTCGTTCCCGGGGCTTGGCGGTCGGCGTCCTCGATCCGGTCGAGGGGTGACGCTCCTCCGTGCGCAGCCGGAGAGTTTCCC
Source organism: Methylobacterium sp. UNCCL125 (assembly GCF_900116795.1). Taxonomy (NCBI): domain Bacteria; kingdom Pseudomonadati; phylum Pseudomonadota; class Alphaproteobacteria; order Hyphomicrobiales; family Methylobacteriaceae; genus Methylobacterium; species Methylobacterium sp. UNCCL125. The sequence goes on from NZ_FPBW01000009.1 coordinate 155,009, forward strand.
GAGGATGCTGGGCCGCGCGCTTGATTTCCGACGCCTCAGAGTCGAATGACGTCTGGAAGCGTTCCGAAGAGATCATCACCATGGAAGAACTGCTCGCCCGCGTCACCACCCGCACCGGGCTCGACGCCGCGACCGCTCAGACCGCCATCGGGCACATCCTGGCCTTCCTGCAGAAGGAAGGGCCGGCGACCGAGGTCGGTCAACTCCTGGCTGCCCTGCCGGGCTCCGAGTCCCTGATCGCCGAGTCGAATGCCGGCGAGAGCGGCGGCGGCGGTCTGATGGGCATGCTCGGCGGCATGATGGGCGGCGGCGGCGTCATGGCTTTGGGTCAGAAGCTGATGGCCGCCGGTGTCCCGATGGGTCAGATGCAGCCCCTCGGCCAGGAGCTGTTCGCTTTCGGTCGCGAGAAGGTGGGCGAGGACGCGATGGGCCCGATCATCGGCTCGATCCCCGGCTTGAACCAATTCGTCTGACGCCCATCGATGTGCGCGGTCGCACTGCATTCGGGTGCCGCCTGGACGAAGGTAAAAAAGTGGTTTCGAGGCGAAAGCTTGACGGAACCTGTCCACGCGATCCCCGTTATTAGGGATGCGGGCTGGATCGACGCCTTTGGCAGTGTCCAGTTCCGCTCTCAAGCAGGCCGGCCATGCCCGTCTTCGAAGCCAAAAACCTGGACAGCGAGTTTGAAGGGCAGACCCTGCTCGCTGCCATCCTGCATCCGACCCGCGCGGCGCAGACCCGCGCTCTGAGGCACGGGCGCCAACGGGCGGAGCGCGCGGCGGCCTTGGCCGATCCGATGACGATCGAGCCGCGTTTCCCGATTGCGCCCGGCGAACTGGCCCCGACCGGCTGTCCCAGCCGCTGAGGTTGTTCGGATTCGGTCAGCCTACCAGGGCTGCGACGTGACGAGACCCTGGCGCGTCACGACCACCCATTCCCGTCCATGTCGCTCGACGCCTTCCACGCGACCGACGCCCGGAAGGATGTCGCCGGGCGAGACCTCGACCAGGCGGCGACGGCGATTCTCCAAAACCGCCGTGCCCTCGTAGACGTCCCGCAGAGCCCAACCTTCGATCACCGGGGGCCTGTCGAAGGCCGCCGGTTTCGGCTTGGTCTCGCCAATCTTGGCCTCGCCAGTCTTAGCCTCGCCTGCCTTGGCCTCGCCTGCCTTGGCGTCCGCCACCTTGACCTCGGGCTTCCCCTCGCTGGCGCGGGCGGGCTCGCCGATGCTTCCCGTCTGGGTCGGCTCTGCCTTCGCGGCGACCGGTGTCGCGGCTGTCCGGCGCTCCAGCTGCGCGGCAAGGCCGGTGAGCCGGGCGGTGTGCTCGCGCTCGACCTGCTCGAGGCGCTCGCCGAGAGCCGCGACCTTGGCATTGAGACTCTTGTCGACCTGCGCCAGACGCTCGCCGAGGGCGCTGCTGCGGGTCGCGGCCTCCTTCCGCGCGGCGTCCGTTGAGGCGCGAAGGTCGGCGAGGACGGTGTGGAGCTGCGCGATGTCGCCGGCCAGCCGAACGGTTTCGGTCCGACCGGCATCGAGCGTGGTTTCGAGAGCCGCAATCGCATCGGGCCGCACGGCTGCCGGGCGGGAGAGCACCATCACGCTCCCGCCCAGAATTGCGCCGACGGCCAAAGCCGCGCCCGGGAATGCGAGCCGCTTATGATCGAGGCGCGACAGGAACGGACGAGCGAAGCCCTTGCCCGCGGCAGGCTCCACGGACGCGGTCGCCGCCGGGGCAACTTCCGCCTTTCCGGTCACCACAGCTTTGAGCAGATCCGCCGGCGAGATGCCCTCGGAAACGGCCTGCTTGGCTTGGATCTTCGTCATCGCCCCGAACTCCGCACGCGGCCTCGCGCTGCAAGCGTTCGTTAAGGACGTTTGTTTACGAAACCCTTACCGCGGGCGCGCGGCTCAGGCTGCCAGACCACGCTTCTTCAAAAGCGGCTCGATGCTGGGCATCCGCCCGCGGAAGGCCGTGTAGGCCTCGCGCGGATCGCGCAGGTTGCCGGCACCGTACACGAAGGTCCGCAGCCGCTTGGCCGTCTCCGGATCGAAGATGTCGCCCGCTTCGCGGAACGCGTCGAACGCGTCCGCATCGAGCACCTCCGACCAGAGATAGCTGTAGTACCCGGCCGCGTAGCCATCCCCCGAGAAGATGTGGGCGAAGTGCGGTGTCCGGTGCCGCATGCTGATCTCGGCGGGCATGCTGATCCGCCGCAACGCTTCGGACTCGAAGACGGGGACGTCGAGCCCGGCCTCGCCCTCCGCCGAGAGGTGCAGCGTCATGTCGACGATGGCCGAGGCGGTGTACTCCACCGTGGCGAAACCCTGGTTGAAGGTCCGTGCCGCCAGCAGCTTCTGCAGCAGGGCGTCGGGCATGGGCTCGCCGGTCCGATGATGCCGCGCGTGGGCGCGTAGGACCTCCGGCTGCTCCAGCCAATGTTCGTAGAGCTGCGAGGGCAGTTCGACGAAGTCCCGCGACACGGCCGTCCCGGACAGGAGCGGGTAGGTCACGTCCGATAGCAGACCATGCAGGGCGTGGCCGAATTCGTGGAACAGGGTGCGTGCGTCGTCGAAGGACAGCAGCGTGCTCTCGCCGTTCGGGGCCTTGGCGAAGTTCATCACGTTGACGATGATCGGCGTGATCGGGCCGTTCAGGCGCTCCTGCGAGCGGAAGGCGCTCATCCAGGCGCCGGACCGCTTCGAGGCCCGGGCGAAATAATCGCCGAGGAAGAGGCCCACCTCGGACCCGTCGGGATTGCCGACCCGCCAGACCCGGACATCGGGATGATACCGGGGGACGTCGGAGAGTTCCGTGAAGGTCAGGCCGAACAGCCGCGAGGCCGTGTCGAACGCCGCCTCGATCATCCGCTCCAACGGCAGGTAGGCCTTGATCTCACTCTCGTCGAGGTCGTGCTCGGCCCGACGCACCTTCTCGGCGTAGTGCCGCCAATCGTGCGCCTGGAGCGCGAAGTTGTGGCCTTCGGCCTGGATCGTCGCCTGGAGGCGGTCCCGCTCTTCGGCCGCCCGCGCCCGGGCGGGCGTCCAGACGTCGCGCAAGAGCCCGGTCGCCGCTTCGGGACTCGCCGCCATCGTGTCGTCGAGGGCGAAATGGGCGAAGCTCGCGAACCCGAGAAGCCGCGCCCGCTCCGCGCGCAACCGGATGATCTCGGCGAGAATCGCACGGTTGTCGGTCTCGCCGCCGTTCTCGCCGCGCCGGGTCCAGGCCGCATAGGCGCGCTCGCGCAGGTCGCGCCGGGTCGAGAAGACCAGGAAAGGCTCGATCAGCGAGCGCGACAGAGTGATGACGTGCCCGTCGAGGCCGCGCTCCTTGGCGGCGTTCTCGGCGGCGGCCCGCAGGAACGGCGGCAGGCCGGCCAGATCCTCCTCGCCCCGAAGCGGCAGGATGAAGCTGCTCTCGTCGGCCAGGAGATTCTGGCTGAACCGCGTGCCGAGTTCCGACAGGCGTGCCGCGATCTCCGCCATGCGGGCCTTGTCCTGGGGCCCGAGATCGGCCCCCGACCGACGGAAGCGGATCCGGTATCGGTCGAGGACCCGGCGCTCCTCCGGCTCCAGACCCTCGGGGGCGATCGCCGAGATCCGGGCCCAAAGCTCGGGATTCAGGTAGATGGCGCTTCCATGCCGGGCGAGCTTGGGGCCGATCTCGCGCTCGATGGCCTGAAGCTCCGGGTTCGTATGGCTGCCGGTCAGATTGTAGAAGACGCCGGCGACGCGCTCGAGGGCGAGGCCGGCCCGCTCCATGGCCTCCACGGTGTTGCCGAAGGTGGCCGGAGCGTCCTGGCTCGCGATCACGCGGATCTCGGAAGCGTGGGCCTCTAGCGCCGCTGCGAAGGCCGGCCCGTAGTGCTCCGGTCGGATCCGCTCGAACGGCGGAAGGCCGTGCGGGGTGCTCCAATGCGCCTCGCGGAAGGGATTGTCCTGCGGCAGGCTCGGGAGCCCGGCATCAGCTGCGTCCGACATGCGGTCCTCAACGATACGTCCACGCGACGCCGCGTCTGTCCGCGCCGCCGGTGCGCCGACATGGGGTCTGCCGGCGCGATCGGAAAGACAGTGGCCCGTTCGACGGGTCCGTCAACCACATGGGCGCGATCCGAATGGCGTCTCGTCCGTTGTAGAGGCCAACGCCCACGCTTCGAGGCCCCATGCCGGGACGCACTCTGTCGATCCGCCCTCCGTCCGTCATGCGCGCCGGGGTGGCCCTTGCATTGGCGCTCGGCCTGCTCGCCGCCGATCCGGTCGGGGCTGCCGAAACGCCCGCCGCCTCGGTGCCGACGCCCCCGCCCCTGCCGCCCGAACGCCCTGAGACGCTGAAGCCACCCGTTGCGGAGCCGGCACCCCCGACCCCGCCGGCCCGGCCTCCGGAACTCAAGCCTGCCGTCGCGGAGCCGGCGAAGGAGCCGGTCAAGGATCCCGGCCGGGAAAAGGCCTCCGAATCCGCGAAGGAAGGCTCGAAGGAATCCGCGAAGGAGGCGTCCAAACCCGAGATCCCGACGCCGCCACCCGCGCCGCCCGAGCGCCCGCCGGAACTGTCCGGCGGGGCGGCCCTGGCCCTTAAGGTCTCGCCGCCGGACGATACGGCCTGCCGGACGCGCCTGAAGCGACTCGGCGTCGATTTCGAGCCGCTGGCGCCCATCGCGGAAGGGCAATGCACCGCTCCGCTGCCGCTCAAGGTGACGAAATTCGCCGACGGCGTGGCGCTGCCGCAGGGCGCGACCTTGACCTGCCGGGCCGCCGAAGCCCTGGCGCGCTGGGTCACCGAGGTGCAGGTCGAGGCCGAGCGGACGTTGAAGCATCCCCTGACCGCCCTTGAACTGGGCGGCTCCTATGTCTGCCGAGGCCAGAATCACGACATCGATGCCAAGCTGAGCGAACATGCCTTCGCCAATGCCGCCGACATCATGGGCTTCGCCTTCGCCGGACGCGCAAGCATCTCCGTGAAGGCAATGCCGGACGGCTCCGAGGAGGCGCAGTTCCTGGGCGCGGTGCGCACGAAGGCCTGCGGCTTCTTCCGCACGGTCCTGGGGCCGGGTTCGAACGCCGCCCACGCCAACCATCTTCATGTGGACCAGCGGGAGCGCAATGCCGGCCACCGGCTGTGCGAGTAGCCTCGCGTGGAACGTTCCGGCCGGCTCGGCGCTTTTTGGCACGGGAGCGCCTCCGCTCTCCGGAATTGCGACGTCGATGATCCCAAAATCCTGGCGGCCCGTTGGCGCGGCTCTCGTGGCGAGCTGTCTCGTCGTGCAAGGCGCGGCGGCCAAGCCCGAGAAAGACCGGAAGACCGAAGCGGCGCAGCCGCCGGCGCTCACCGCCGACACCGTGAACGCCGCCGCCCTGGCGCCCCCGGAAGCGGGCAAGGATCGGGATGCCAAGCCGAACACGAAGGCGCGCCGGGCCGCTGCGTCCGCGGAGAAGCCCGACCCGCTGGTCGTCAAGGCGCAGGTGCTGCTCGACCGGGCGCATTTCTATCCCGGCGCGATCGACGGCCGGACCGGCGAAAATTATAAACGCGCGCTCTCCGCCTTCGCTGTGGCGCAGGGGCTTCCGGCGACGCAGAGCCTGAATCCTGAGGTTTGGGACAAGCTCCAGGCGACGAGCGATAAGCCCGTCGTCACGGACTATACGATCACCGAATCCGACGCCTCGGGGCCCTATGTCGAGCGGATCCCGCCCAAGATGGAGCAGCAGGCCGATCTCAAGACGTTGGGGTACACCAATGCCCGGGAGATGCTCGCAGAGCGCTTCCACATGGGCCGTGACCTCGTCAGCGCGCTCAATCCCGGCAAGTCCCTGGACAAGGCCGGCACGGTCATCGCCGTGGCGGCCGTCGAGCCGATGGGGACCGACAAGCCGAAGGCCAAGGACCTCCCCGAAAGTCCGAAGGTCGAGCGCATCGAGGTCGGCAAGGCGAGCCGCGACGTCCGGGCCTTCGGCGCCGACGGAAAGCTGCTGGCCTACTACCCCGCCTCGATCGGCAGCTCCGAGAAGCCAGCGCCGAGCGGCGACACCAAGGTGAAGGGCGTCGCGTTCGATCCCGACTACACGTACAATCCGAAATACGCATTCAAGGGCGTGAAAGCGCAGCACAAGTTCACCATCCAATCCGGTCCCAACAACCCGGTCGGTCTGGTCTGGATCGATCTGGCGATCCCGAGCTACGGCATCCACGGAACGCCTGAGCCCGAGAAGGTCGGCAAGACCGAATCCCATGGGTGCATCCGGCTGACCAATTGGAATGCCCGCGACCTTGCCGCGCATGTCACGCGCGGTGCTGAGGTCGTCTTCAAGGAAGACTGATCACCCGGCTTCGATCCGCCCGGCTGCCGGGCGGACAAAAATGTATCAGGCGTTAACATAGCGCGCGGTCGTGCCATCGGAACGGGCCGGGAACGCTTGACACGTTGCGGAATACGGGCGACGCCACAGGTTGTCTCGCGGGCCATCCTTCGGGCCGCGCTCGTTCATACGAGCGCTGCTGTCGCGGTGCGCGGGGCTCGACCGACCGCACGGCATAATCCCCGGAAACGGGGCGTTCGAAGGGAAGACGGCCCGGCGTGATTGCTGACTCCAACGACGACGTTCTCAACGGTGTCCGCGTTCTCGTCGTCGAGGACGAGGCCGCGATCTCCATGCTTCTGGAGGACATGCTCCTCGATTTCGGCTGTGCCGTAGTCGGGCCGGCCGCACGGCTCTCCTCCGCGCTGGAAATGGCGTCGCAGGAAGCGTTCGAGGTCGCCATCCTCGACGTGAACGTGGCGGGCGAGCCGATCTATCCCGTGGCCGAGGCCATCGCCAAGCGCGACCTGCCGCTGGTCTTCTCCACCGGGTACGGCGGCGCGGGCATCCGCGAGCCGTTCCGCGACCGGCCCGTCGTTCAGAAGCCCTTCAGCCAAGCCGATCTCAAGCGCACGCTGATCGGCGCGATCCGGGCCGCCCGCGCCTGACGCACGCCGGGTAACCGGCGCGTCCCCAGCACGGCGGCTGTCGGGTGAGGCGAGACGCCGCGGTTCCTGACCGCGGCTTCAGAGCCCTTCGATCGTGAAGACCTGCTCGACATGGGCCGGCCACCCGCGGGCCCCGACGAAAACGGCGTCGGCACGGAACGTCGCACCGGCACACCACGCGTTGCGCCCGATCCACGCCCTGACCGCGCGGGAGAAGCGCCGCCGCTTGGCGGCATCGATCGCTTCCCGCGCGTCGTCACGCTTGGCACGCGCCTTCACCTCCACGAACACGATGGTGTTCCAGCGCTGGACGACGAGGTCGATCTCGCCCCCGGCCATGCTCACGCGCCGGCCGATCGGCCAGTAGCCCTTGAGCATCAGTGCGGCCAGCGCCAGCCATTCGGCGTGGTGGCCGCGCCGATAGGCGGCGCGGCGCCGGCCGGTCCGGTCCGGCACAGCCCCGTTCATCCCTGGCCCCGCGCCAAAGCCAGCGCCCGCGAATAGACCTGACGCCGCGGCTGTCCGGTCTCGTCAGCGACGAGGCTGGCGGCATCCTTGATCGAGTGCCGCTCCAGCGCCGACAGGATCAGCGCGTCGAGGGCGGCATCCGCATCAATCGTTCGCTCCGGCGTCGTCGCCGCACCGATGATCACCACGATCTCACCCTTGGGCGGTCCTTCCTGGGCGAAGCGCTCGCTCAGGCTGCCCAAGGTATCGCGTCGGATGGTTTCGTAGAGCTTGGTCAATTCCCGTGTCACGGCGGCCGGGCGCTCCGGGCCGAGCACCGCAGCGGCATCGGCCAGCATGTCGGGCAGGCGATGCGGCGATTCGAACAGGACCAGCGTGCCGGGAACCTGAACCAGTGCCTCCAGGCGGTTGCGCCGGGCGCCGGCCTTCTGCGGAAGGAAGCCCTCAAAGAAGAAACGATCGGTCGGCAGACCTGCCGCGACCAAGGCCGTCATCACCGCCGACGGGCCCGGAACCGGCGTGATGGCGATCCCCGCCTCGATCGCGGCCTGGACCAACTTGTAGCCGGGATCCGAGACCAGCGGCGTCCCGGCATCCGAGACGAGAGCCAGGGCTTCGCCGGCGCGCAGCCGCGCGATCATCCGCTCCCGCACGGCATCGTTTGAATGCTCGTGATAGGCGAGCAGCGGTGTCGTGATCCCGTAATGCGCCAGCAGGTTCCGGGTGACGCGGGTGTCCTCGGCCAGGACCGCATCCGCGGCCGCCAGGGTGGACAGGGCCCGGATGGTGATGTCGCGCAGGTTCCCGATGGGAGTCGCCACAATGTGCAGGCCCGGCGACAGGGGCTCGGTCTCGCTCGCCAGACCGAAGGCCGTGAAGGTGGTGTTGCGCGGCCGATCGGGGGCGAGCTTCGGGGACGGAGCTCGGGGCGGGGCGGCGGGCCCCGGGGCATCGAATCGGCGTGTCATCATCGGTGATCTTGCCACACCGGCCGTCTCCCGTCGCGGTGAAGGCGTCCGACCGGGGGCAACTCTGCCGCTCCGCGTTTACAATTCGGATTCCGATCGTCAGGCTGCGGTGCCTGCCGAGAGGAGTCCGCGCGATGGCGCGCCCGACGAGCATGCGGGACCGTCTCGTGCGCGTCACCGCCCCGACCGCTGCGCTGTGCGCCGTCCTGCTGTCACTGGGCGGCTGCCTCGGCACCGACATCGCTCGGCGCGCGACGGCGCCACAGGCCGAGCTGACGCCGCCAGCGGCCGTTCCCGGGGCACCGCTGCCCGCACCCGCAGGGCCGCCGATGCCGGCGGCGGGTGGCACCGGGCGCATCGGCTCCGGAGCCGTCAAGGTCGCCCTCGTGCTGCCGCTGACCGGCCAGGGGGCAACGGTGGGTGCCGCCATGCGCAACGCGGCACAACTCGCCTACGACGAGGCAGAGCAACCCGACCTGACGCTCCTGGTGGAAGATGACCGAGGCAGCCCGGACGGCGCCCGGGACGCGACGCAGGAGGCGCTGCGCCAGGGGGCCGAGATCGTGCTCGGTCCGCTCTTCGCCGGCAATGTTCAGACGGCTGCGGCCGCGGCCAGAGCGGCGGGCAAGCCGGTGGTCGGCTTCTCGACCGACGTGACCGTGGCCAGCCGGGGCGTCTACCTCCTGAGCTTCCTGCCGCAACCGGAGGTGGACCGCGTGGTCGAGGATTCCGTCGCCGGCGGAAAACGCTCCTTCGCGGCTCTGATCCCCGAGACGGCCTACGGCAATGCCGTGGAGGCGGAGTTCCGGGAGGCCGTTGCCCGGAAGGGCGCGCGGGTCGCCGCCGTCGAACGCTACCCGGCCGGCGCGCCGGGTCCGGCGGTGGAACGGCTGACCCGGGTCATCGCAGGGCCGGGCGCCACCGCCGACGCGCTGTTCATCCCCGAAACCGCCGATGCGCTGCCGGGCGTGGCCGCGGCGCTGACCAAGGCGGGGTTCTCGCCCGCCCGGATACGCCCCATCGGCACCGCCCTCTGGAACGAGCCGTCGCTCTTCGCCCTTCCCGCCTTGCAGGGCGGCCGCTTCGCCTCGCCGGACCGCACCGGGTTCTCGAATTTCAGCGGCCGCTACCAAGCCCGGTTCGGCGCCGTTCCGCCGCGCGTCGCATCCCTGGCCTATGATGCGGTGATGCTCGCGGCCGCCCTGTCCCGACGCTACGGCTCGCAGCGCTTCGCGGAGACCACCCTCACGAATGGCTCCGGCTTCGCCGGCATCGACGGGACCTTCCGCTTCCGGCCGGATGGGCAGAGCGAGCGGTCCCTGGCGGTCTATGAGATCCGCAACAATGCCGCGATACCCGTCAGCCCCGCGCCGCGGGTGCTGGCAAAGCCCGGGATCTGATCAGGCCGCAAGTTCGGCAACCAGGGCATTGAGCACCGGCGCCCCCTTGGCGGTCGCGGCGATGCGGCCGCCGGGAAGCCGCTCCAGCACGCCATCGCCGATCAGCATGCCGATGCGGTTGCCGTTCAGCGGCCGGCCCTTGAGGGCAGCGTAGCGATCCGGATCGATGCCCTCGCGAAGGCGAAGCCCCATCACCAAGAACTCGTCGGCCTGGTCGGCGGCCGTGAGCGTTTCGGTCTCGACGACGGCATGTCCTTCGCGCTCGACCCGGGCCAGCCAGGCTTCCGGCGACCGCTCGGTGACGGTCCCGATCCGTCCCCCCGCCGTCACGAGCCGCCCGTGCGCGCCGGGACCGATGCCGGCATACTCGCCGTAGCGCCAATAGAGCAGGTTGTGCCGCGACTCCGCCCCGGGCCGGGCGTGGTTCGAGATTTCATAAGCCGGCAGGCCGGCCTCTGCACAAAGTTCCTGGGTGACGTCGTAGAGGGCGCGTCCGACCTCGTCGTCCGGCGTCACCAGTTTGCCGGCGGCGGCGAGGCCGTAGAACGGCGTCCCCGGCTCGATGGTGAGCTGGTAGAGCGAGAGATGCTCTGCGGCCCGCGCCAGCGCCGCTTTCAGCTCCGCCCGCCACAGCGCCGGAGTCTGTCCGGGCCGGGCATAGATCAGGTCGAAGGAGGTCCGCTCGAAGGCCGACTGCGCCAGCGTGATCGCCTCCAGGGCCTGTGCGGCGTCGTGCAGGCGCCCGAGGGTCCGAAGCGACGCGTCGTCGAGGGCCTGGATGCCGAGGGAAACCCGGTTGACCCCGGCGGCGCGGTAACCCCGGAAGCGCCCGGCCTCGACACTCGACGGATTGGCCTCGAGGGTGACCTCGGCGCCTTGAGCCACCGGCCAGTGTTCCGCGACGGCGTCGAGCAGGCCCGCCACGGTCGCGGGCTGCATCAGCGAGGGTGTCCCGCCGCCGAGGAAGATGCTGGTGACGGTCCGCCCCGGGGTGCGGGCGGCCGTGTGGGCGATCTCGGCCCGGAATGCCGCGAGGAAGCGCGGCTCGTCCACGCCCGCGTGGCGGACGTGGCTGTTGAAGTCGCAATACGGGCACTTCGCCGCGCAGAAGGGCCAGTGCAGGTAGATTCCGAAACCCACGTCGCGGGTCGGATGGTCCGGGCCGGTCGATACCATGATGACCGGGATGTGAGCGCGACCGCGCCGTTTGGCAATCAGGAACCGGAGGCCAGACAGGCCCGGCTCAACGCCACGAAGGCCCGGGCCCGGTGCGAGAGCCCCTGACCCTTCTGCCAGTCGACGCCGTGCTTCTCCTCGGCGCTCATCTCGCCGAAGGTGCGCGCGTGCCCGTCCGGCCGGAAGATCGGGTCGTAACCGAAGCCGGCGGTGCCCCGCCCCGCCACGAGGTCGCCGAACACCCGCCCTTCGAACAGCTCGGTATGGCCGTCCGGCCAAGCCAGGACCAGGGCCGAGACGAAATGGGCCCGGCGGTCGGCCGCGCCACGGTCGTCGAGCTCGGCGAAGATCCGCGCCATCGCGGCGGCGAAATCCTTGTTCGGGCCGGCCCAGCGGGCCGAGAAGATGCCCGGCGCTCCGTCGAGGGCGTCGACGCACAGGCCGGAATCGTCCGCGAAGGCGGGCAGTCCGGTGGCGTCGGCCGCCGCCTTCGCCTTGATGGCGGCATTCTCGGCGAACATCGTGCCGGTTTCCTCGGGCTCGGGCAGCCCGAGTTCGCCGGCCGACACCGCCTCGACCCCGAACGGCGCGAGCAGCTCGCGCATCTCGGTGAGCTTGCCGGCATTGTGCGTGGCGATGACCACCTTCCCGGTCAGGCGGCGGCTCACGCGATGGCCTCCTTCTGCAGGGCGACCAGCCGCTCGGTGCCGGCGCGGGCGAGGCCGAGAAGTTCGAGAAGCTGCTCCTGGGTGAAGGGCTCCATCTCGGCGGTGCCCTGCACCTCCACGATGCCGCCGCGCCCGGTGAGCACGAAATTGGCGTCGGTCTCGGCGGCGGAATCCTCGGCGTAATCGAGATCGAGGACCGGCATGCCCTTGTACAGGCCGCACGAGACGGCAGCGACATGGTCGCGCAGGGGATCGACCGAGATGATCGAGCGCGTCCGCATCCATGCGAAGCAATCGTGCAGCGCAACCCAGGCGCCGGTGATGGCGGCCGTCCGGGTGCCGCCATCGGCCTGGATGACGTCGCAATCGATCGTCACCTGACGCTCGCCCATGGCCGGCAGGTTCGTGACGGCCCGGAGGGACCGGCCGATCAGCCGCTGGATTTCCTGCGTTCGACCCGACGGCTTCCCGGAACCAACCTCGCGGCGGGTGCGTTCGTGCGTCGCACGCGGGAGCATGGCGTACTCCGCCGTGACCCAGCCCTTGCCCGAGCCGCGCAGCCACGGGGGCGAACGCTCTTCGAGCGACGCGGTGCAGAGCACCCGGGTATTTCCGAAGCTGACGAGGCACGAGCCCTCTGCGTAGCGCGAGACCGCGCGCTCCAGGCTCACGGGCCGCAACTCGTCGGCGGCACGCTTGGAAGGCCGCATCGCGGGCCCCTTCTGTCGAGAGTGTCGAGGGCCGGGCTCTTAGGCCGCCGCGACATCACGGGCAAGCATCGCCGTACGGATTGATCCGCGCGGGTCGGTTGCGCATGATCGGACCACAGGATGACCGCGTGACACACCCCAGTCCCAACTTTGCCAACGGCCAATCCATGCAGGCCCTCGCCGCCCTCAATGAGCGCGCCCGCGAGATCTTCCGGCAGATCGTCGAGAGCTATCTCACGACCGGCGAGCCGGTGGGCTCCCGGAATCTCGCTCGGATCCTCCCGATGGCGCTGTCGCCGGCCTCGATCCGGAACGTGATGGCGGATCTGGAGCATTCCGGCCTGATCTTCGCGCCGCATACCTCGGCCGGACGCCTCCCGACCGAACTCGGGCTGCGGTTCTTCGTCGACGCGATGCTGGAACTCGGCGACGTCAGCCAGGACGAGCAGGCGCGCATCGAGGCACAGATGCGGGCCGCAGCCTCGGGCCACACGTTCGATTCCGCCTTGGCCGAGGCCTCGACCATGCTGTCGGGCGTCTCGCGGGGGGCCGGCGTGGTGCTGACTACGAAGGCCAACGTCAATCTGAAGCACATCGAGTTCGTACGACTCGATCCGGCCCGCGCCCTCGTCATCCTCGTCTCGGATGACGGCTCCGTCGAGAACCGCATCGTTGATCTGCCGCCCGGACTTCCGGCGGGTGCGCTTCAGGAGGCCACGAACTTCCTCAACGCGCGCCTGCAGGGCCGCACCCTGGGGTCGCTGCGCGCCGAGATCGAGGCCGGCCGCAAGGCCATGAAGCGCGAGCTCGACGCGATCACCGAACGCCTCGTCGATGCGGGGCTCGCAACGCCGGTGGGGCCGACGGAAGCGCGCCAATTGATCGTTCGCGGCCAGGCCAACCTGCTCGACGACCTGCGCGCGGTCGAGGATCTGGAGCGGATCCGCCTGCTGTTCAACGACCTGGAGACCCAGAAGGACGTCATCGACCTGCTGGCCCGTGCCGAGGGCGGCGAGGGCGTGCGTATCTTCATCGGCTCCGAGAACAAGCTGTTCTCCCTCTCGGGGTCATCGCTGATCGCGGCGCCGTTCCGCGACGGATCGCAGAAGATCGTCGGCGTGGTCGGGGTCATCGGTCCGACCCGCCTCAACTACGCGCGAATCGTGCCGATGGTGGATTATACGGCGCGGGTGGTGTCGAAGCTTCTGGACGGCGGCCGGTAGGTCCTGTCGGGCCTCAGGCCGCCCGAACCGAATCCAGGAATCGTGCGACCTCGACACCGAGGCGCGCGGAGTGCTGCGACAGATCCGATGCGGAGCCCAGGACCTGTCGCGCGGCCTCGCCCGTTTGCGCGGCGGCTCCGGCCACCCCGGCGATATTCACCGTCACGTCCGCGGTCCCGTCTGACGCCTGGGTCACGTTGCGGACGATCTCCTGCGTGGCCGCCCCCTGCTCCTCGATCGAGGCGGCGACGGCCGCAGCGACCGCGTTGATGTCCCGGATCCGCGTGACGATACCGTCGAGTGCCCGGGTGGCTTCGCCGGTGGAGCCCTGGACGCGCGCGATATGATCGTTGATCTCCTCGGTGGCGCGGGCGGTCTGCGCAGCCAGATCCTTCACTTCGGCCGCCACCACGGCGAAGCCGAGCCCGGCCTCGCCGGCCCGCGCGGCCTCGATGGTGGCGTTGAGGGCCAGCAGGTTGGTCTGCGCGGCGATCGAGGCGATCAACCCGGCGGCGTCGCTGATCCGGGATACCGCCTCCGACAGCGCCTGCACGCGGTGTCCCGTCTCGTCGGCCTCGTCCACGGCCGTCCGGGCGAGGCGTGACGAGCCTGCGACCTGCCCGGCGATCTCGCGCACGCTCGCGCCGAGCTCCTCGGCCGCAACCGCGACGGTGCGGACGCTGGTCGAGGCTTGGTCGGCGGCCGCAGCGACGCTGCTGGATCGTGCCGCGGCCTGCGTGGCGGTGTTTGTCAGGGCTTGGGCGGTGGCGTGAAGCTCGGACGCCGCGGACGACACCGAACCGACGATCGTGCCCACGGCCTCTTCGAAACCATCGGCGAGCGCCGTCATGGCCCGCTTGCGCTCCGCTGCGGCCGCCGCCTCGGCCGAGCGCCGAGTCTCTTCCTGCTCACGTGCCTTCTGCGCCACAACGGCCTTGATACCCTCGACCGCCCGCCCGACCATCCCGATCTCGTCCCGGCGCCTGGCCTCGGCGATCTCGGTATCGAGGTCGCCGAGGCTCATGCGCTGAAGGACTTCCACAAGTCGGTCTAGGGGATGTGCGACAGTCGCGGCCATCATCCGGCTGACAGTGACGGCCAGCAGAAGCAGCGTGATCGCGGTTGCGATGGCCAAGTTCTGCGCGAGATGCGTGATGGGTGCGAACGCGGTGGCGTGGTCGACCGAAAGCGCGATGTACCAGTCGAGCGCCGGCGGCAGGTTTGGGACGCGCGCGAAGACCGTGCGGACGGACCGTCCCGCCTCGCGCGTGTCCACCGCCCGACCGGCGGCGATGCCGGGAACCGGACGGTCGATCAGCTCCGACAGGGGCTTGCCGATGAACGCGGCCCGCGGGTGGATCAGGATCGTGCCCGCGCCCGACACCAGATAGGCATAACCGCCGTCACCCGGCGCGACCTCGGTGATCATCCGGGCAAGAACCGAGACGTCGAAATCGCTTCCGACCACGCCGCCGAGACCGTGCGCCGCATCCTTCACCGGCGCCGCCGCCGTGATGATGAAGGTGCCGCGACTGGCGGAGATGTACGGCTCGGTCAGGATCGGGCCGTCCGTCGCGGCGGCCTCCTTGTACCACGGACGCTGACGCGGATCGTAACCCGGCGGAATCTCGGCCTTGGGCATCTTGGTGTAGAACCCGTCCGGACGCCCGAAGAAGCTGACGTAAAACGAGTCGCGGATGATGGGCGCGTCGAGCACCCGATCCGTGTCCGACTCGCGGCCGCCAGCGGTGATCTGCTGAGCCATCATCTGCGTCAGATCGAGCTTGCCGCGCAGCCAGTTGCCGACACTACGGGCGGCAGATCCGCTCAGGCTCGACATGCTGGCGTCGACGTCGCCCTGCAGGGTGCTGGACTGGGACAGGTACAGATAGGACGAACAGGCGACGAGGGCCGCCGATACGATCGCGAGAATCAGGAGTGTCGCGCGACCCGATATCCCGACGCGTCCACGGCGTGCCGCTCCAGAAAAGCCACCGATTTCAATCGACATGCACACCCCGATCTTCTGGAGTCGCGCCTGACGAGGCCTAATTCAAACCTAAACCGCGACCTGTGGCGTCTGTGTTCTTTTTATCAGATCGTGGATGGCATGGATCAGGACGTCGATCGGGCGCGACACCATTTCCCGCGCAAAGCCGGTCCGCGCCTTGTCGGGCGCGGACCGGATCGACGGTGATGATCGTGTGCTTTGCTTGCGCCGGTGTGTCGGCGGCCGGAAGAGCCGTTTCGACCGACGCGCGGCCAGGCGTTAGGCCGGGATCACGTCCACGATCTCGTAGGTGTCGGGGTCGATGATCACGATGTCGTCGCGCACGAGGATGAACTCGTAGCCCTCGTATTCCGGCACGATCGAGATGATCGCCGGCGGCAGCCGGTGCAGGGTCACCGACCGCGGGATCGCGGTGCCGACCGCGAGACCGAAGGCCACATCCCGGAGCGGCGACACGCCCAGGCGGGTGATCGAGCTGCGGAACTCGGTCCGCTGCCGGGTATCGAGGCGGCCGACCGCACCGCGAACGGCGCCGCCCTCGCGGGCGCCGGCACGTCCGCCCCGCTCGCCAGCCGGACCGCGGCCGCCCCGATCGGGGCCGGCTGCGTCGCGATTGCCGCGCTCGCCGCCGGCACCGGGTTCACGGGCACCGCGCTCACCCCGGTCACCGCGATCACCGCGATCACCGGCATCGGGCTTCGCGGCCGGGCCGGCCCGACCGGACGATCCGTCGCGCTCGGCGGCGCCATCCGGGCGGCCCGGTCCCTCGGCACCACGACCCGCCGGTCCACCCGGCTCGGCGCCGCGCGGACCGCCCTCGGCACCGCCTGGCCCGCGCATCGCGCCGCCGTCCGCGCCGCCGGCACCGCCCCGCATCCCGCCGCCAGCGCCGCCGCCACCGGCCGGACCGGCGCCTGCGCCGGCAGCTCCACCGGGACCGCCGGGTCCGCCGCCGCCGGGGCCGCCCCCGCCGCCTGGGCCGCCCTGCGCGAATGCCGTTGCCGCTCCGGCCACGACGATGGCCGCCGCAACCGTGTCTCTCAGAATGCGCTTCATGGCCTCTCCTCCTGCGGCCGTCGGACCATCCCCGACGCCCATGCCGGCCCGCAACGGGCCTCGGGGCGAACCGTTCCGTCCCGCGGCGTCGTGGCCATGCGGCCGGTGACACCCGCGCGGGCTGTCCTCGGCTAAGTCCGCTCACGGTCTTGCGATCAGGCCCGTCACCTGTAACGTCGCGCCGCACCAAGTAGAGACCGGCCCAGGCCGGCATCGAGATTGATCGACGGAGACGCCATGTCCGCCTCGCGCGACGATACGATCGGTATCGCACCGAGCGCCCACGATGACGCCGCAGACCGCAAGCGCCGCATCTGGGCCATCGTCGGATCGTCCTCGGGCAATCTCGTCGAATGGTACGATTTCTACTGTTACGCGTTCTTCGCCCTCTACTTCGCGCCGGCCTTCTTTCCGAAGGGCGATTCCACCAGCCAGCTCCTCCAGACCGCGGGCATCTTCGCGGTCGGCTTCTTCATGCGACCGGTCGGCGGCTGGCTGTTCGGGCGCATCGCCGATCGTGTCGGACGCCGGACCTCGATGGTCGTCTCGGTGCTGCTGATGTGCTTCGGCTCGCTGCTGATCGGCATCCTGCCGACCTACGAGCATGTCGGTACCCTGGCCCCGGTGCTGCTGCTCCTCGCCCGCATGCTCCAAGGCCTGTCCGTCGGCGGCGAATACGGCACCTCTGCAACCTACATGAGCGAAGTCGCGATCAAGGGCCGGCGCGGCTTCTTCGCCTCCTTCCAGTACGTCACGCTGATCGGTGGCCAGCTTCTGGCCTCGCTGGTCCTGGTCCTGCTCCAGGCGGTGATGACCGGCCCGGAACTGACCGCCTGGGGCTGGCGCATCCCGTTCTTCATCGGCGCCGGGCTGGCGGTCGTCGCACTCTATCTGCGACGCTCCCTGGCCGAGACCAAGGACAGCAGTGACAAGGAGACTGCCGGCACCTTCGCCGAGCTGTCGAAGCACTGGCGGGCGTTCCTGGTCGTCGTGGCCTACACGGCGGGCGGCTCCCTGAGCTTCTACACCTTCACGACGTATATGCAGAAGTATCTCGTCAACACCGCCGGCATGCCGAAGACCTCGGCGTCGCAGACGATGACGGTGGTGCTGTTCGTCTACATGATCATCCAGCCGATCTTCGGCGCGCTGTCCGACAAGATCGGCCGCAAGGCGAACATGCTGCTCTACAGCGGCCTCGGCACACTCATGGTGGTGCCGCTGATGACGGCGCTCGGCACCAACAAGGATCCCTATCTGGCCTTCGCGCTGATCACCCTCGGGCTCGCGGTCGTGTCGTTCTACACGGGCATCAGCGGCATCGTGAAAGCGGAGCTGTTCCCCACCAACGTCCGGGCCCTCGGGGTCGGCCTCTCCTACGCGGTGGCCAACGCCACCTTCGGCGGCACCGCCGAGTTCGTCGCCCTGTGGTTCAAGGACAACGGGATGGAGAGCACGTTCTTCTGGTACGTCACCGTCCTGATGGCGATCGCCTTCGTGGCCTCGCTGATCATGCCGAACCCCAAGGTCCACGGCTATCTCGACGGCGCCGGCACCGTCGAGGAGGCGCTGGGGAAGAAGCCCGGCCTCGCACACGCCTGACCGGTGGGCCGTCCGGCTGGACCGGGCCCGACTTTCACGCTGATATGCCTCCCGCCGGACGCGCCAGACGTCCGCGGGAGGACGCCATGCTTAGGAAGGCCGCAGCCGGGGCACTGACCCTGCTTTGCCTCGCAACCGCTTCGGCATCCGAGGCCACCGAGGGGGGCTCCGGCGACACGCCGTTCAAGCCGAAACAGCCCGCAGGCTATTTCTTCGTCGGCGGCCGCTCCGCGACGGCGGCAGGCAAGACCACGGCCTCCGGGCAGATGTTCGTGGAGTATCGCGCACCGGCGCGGGTGACGCAGCCCTATCCGATCGTCCTGGTGCACGGCACCGCCCAGACCGGGACCAACTTCCTCGGCACGCCGGACGGACGACCTGGCTGGGCTGACCGCTTCGCCGCCAAGGGTTTCACGGTCTACGTCGTGGATCAGGTCGGGCGTGGCCGCTCGGGCGGCGATCCGGAGACCTACGGACCCTATGCCCGCCTGCCCGTCGAGGATCTGGAGACGGTGTTCACCGGGCAGGAACGCGTCCCGCTCTACCCGCAGGCGAAGCTGCACAGCCAGTGGCCGGGGGGCCCGGGGGTGCGCGGCAATGCCGCCTTCGACCAGTTCTACCTGTCCCAGGTGCCCTATATCGCCAGCGCGCTGAAGAGCGAGGAACTGGTCGATCCGGCCCTGATCGCCCTTCTGGAGAAGATCGGCCCCGCGATCCTGCTGACGCATTCGCAGGCCGGCGTCTTCGGCTGGGCGGTTTCCGATCAGCGCCCCGACCTCGTGAAGGCGCATGTCGCCGTCGAGCCCAACGGGCCGACCTTCTTCGACATTCGCTTCAAGGGCGGCGCCGATTGGTACGAGCGCGTCGGGGAGGCGCGGGCCCGGCCCTACGGCATCACCCGGGTGCCGCTGCATTTCGAGCCCCCCGTCAGCAGCCCGGCCGATTTGACGGTCGTTCAGGACGACCGCGCCGCTGCACCCGACAAGATCCGCTGCTGGCTTCAGGCCGAGCCCGCTCGCACGCTGCCGAACCTCGCCCGCGTGCCCGCCGTGCTCGTCACCGCCGA
Organism: Methylobacterium sp. UNCCL125; assembly: GCF_900116795.1. Lineage (NCBI taxonomy): Bacteria > Pseudomonadati > Pseudomonadota > Alphaproteobacteria > Hyphomicrobiales > Methylobacteriaceae > Methylobacterium > Methylobacterium sp. UNCCL125. Next base: position 174,317 of record NZ_FPBW01000009.1, read on the forward strand.
AGCCTCGTTCCGCGCCACCATGGATGATTGCACGGCTGCATTCCTGGCCCAGGCGGGCGCGAAACCGGACCGGCTGGCGCTCGCCGAGCACGGCATCCACGGCAACGGCCACATGATGATGCTGGAATCGAACAGCGATGCGGTGGCGGATGCGATCGTCGGCTGGATCGAGAACCGGGTCCACGCGCCGGGCCGTCCTTAACCGGTCGCTTACCCTGTCCCGGCGAGGGTGCCGCCGTCATCCGACGAGGGAATGCATGACCGACATGACCGACACCGTGGGCGTCGCGGGCGACCGCATCCGCTCGATCATCGAGCGCGTGGAACGGCTGGAGGAGGAGATCAAGGACCTGATGGAGGCCAAGAAGGAGGTCTTCGCCGAGGCCAAGGGCGAGGGTCTCGACGTCAAGGTGCTCAAGGAGATCCTGAAGATCCGCAAGCAGGACAAGGATGAGCGCGACGAGCAGGAGACGCTCCTCGACGTCTACCTGCGCGCCATGGATGCGCCCTCGCCGGCCCCGATCGCGGCCGCGGCCTGATCCTCTCGACGGAGTGCGGCGCCGCGCGCGCCGCCCTCCCCTCAGGACTGCGGGGAGCCCGCGAGATAGGCGGCGATGTTGCGCCGGATGCGCTCCAAGGGCTCCTCGCTCGGATCCGGCAGGATGAAGCGCGCCCCCGTGATCGTCTCGTAGGCGCGGATGTAGACCGCGGCCGTCTCCAGGACGACCTCCGCGGGAATCTCCGGAATCGGGTCCTTGTACGGATCGCAGCGGGCGACGACCCAATTGCGCACGAAATCCTTGTCGAAGCTCTCCGGCGCTGAACCCGCGGCGAAGCGCTCCGGATAGCTCTGCGCGAACCAGTATCGACTGCTGTCGGGCGTATGGATCTCGTCGGCGAGGACGATCCGGCCTTCGGGATCGGTGCCGAACTCGTATTTCGTGTCGGCCAGGATGAGACCGCGCTCGGCCGCCAGCGCCGTGCCGCGGGCGAACAGCGCCAGCGCCGCGTCGGACACGGTGCGCCACTGCTCGGACGTGAGCAGCCCGCGTTCCAGAATCTCGGTCTCGGTCAGCGGTTCATCGTGGCCACCGTCGAACGCCTTGGTGGTCGGCGTGATGATCGCCTCCGGCAGACGCTCGTTCGGCCGCATGCCATCCGGGAAACGGTGACCGTACATATCCCGCTCCCCGGCGCGGTAGCGCGTCAGGACCGACGTGGAGGTGGTGCCGGCGAGGTAGCCCCGAACCACCACCTCCACCGGCAGGATCTCCAGACGCCGGCCCACGACCACGTTCGGGTCAGGATAGGCGATGACGTGGTTCGGGCAGATGTCGGCCGTCCGCTCGAACCAGTAGCGCGCGGTCTGGGTCAGGACCTGGCCCTTGAAGGGGATCGCCGCGAGCGCCCGGTCGAAGGCGCTGATCCGGTCCGAGGTGATGAGGATGCGCCGGCCGTCGGGCAGGTCGTAATTGTCCCGGACCTTGCCGCGATAATGGTTCGGCAGCTCGGGCAGGGTCGCGTCGCGCAGGACCTGGTGCGCGTGCGGGGCGAGATCTGCCGTCTTCATCGGGCTTTCCGTCAGGCTGTGCGGCGACCGCGCCGCCTGATCTCTGTGCGCGGATGGGGCGGAGAATTCCAGTCCCGGGTTTCACCGAGGCCCGGCGCGCAGCCCCAGCCGCCACCCCGACCCCCGCGGCTGGGGGCGAGTGGCCCTGCCGCTCTGGCCGGGCCCGGCTGTCGGCCCTATCCTTGCCGCGGATGGCAGACGGTGAATTGCCGACTGCGAAATGCCGGCCGGTGCCGCCGGACGGCCGAGGCGCAATGTTCGAGACACCGCACCAAGCAAGCCGACAACCTTTCCTGCGCCGGATCGAGACCGTCGCCCTGTTCACGCTCAGCGATGCGGAGCGGGCCGCCCTCGTCGCGCTGCCGATGCAGGTGGCGCAGTTCGAGCCCAATCAGGACATCGTTCGGGAGGGCGACCGCCCGACCCGAAGCTTCACGCTGCTCAGCGGGATCGCTTGCACTTACAAGTCGACGCTGGCCGGCAAGCGGCAGGTGATGACCTACCACGTCCCGGGCGATGTGCCCGATTTCCAGAGCCTGTATCTGGAGGTGCTCGACATCAACATCGCCACGGTCAGCGCCTGCAGGCTCGGCTTCGTTTCGCATGAGGCGGTCCGCGGACTGATGCGTGCGCATCCGCGCCTCACCGAGGTCTTCTGGCGCGCCACACTCATCGACGCCGCTCTGGTCCGCGAGTGGATGCTCAACACCGGTCGCCGCGACGCCTACGCGCGGATGGCCCACCTGTTCTGCGAACTCGTGACCCGCCTCGGCGCGGTCGGGCTTGCGCCGGATCGGACCTGCGAGCTGCCCATGACGCAGCCCGAACTCGCAGACGCCCTCGGCATAACGTCCGTTCACGTCAATCGCACGATCCGGGATCTCAAATCGGCCGGGCTGATCACGCTGCGCGACCGCCGCCTGACCGTCCACGACTGGCCGGGGCTGCAGGCCGCGGCCGGGTTCGATCCGGCCTATCTGCATCTGCGGGATGCGGAGACTCGCTGAACCGGGCGGGAGAGCGCAGGCTTTCGAGCTGACGAGGGCGCGCTGTCGCCCTGCCCGATGTATCGCCGGCCGTCGAAAGCCAAAGCCGAGCCGACGCGGGACCGCAGTCTGGATCTATCGATATGAAGATAACGCGGCGCCGTTTTCGCTAACCGTTGCCGGAGCGGGCGCTCAGCGGGAAGATGGTGCCCAGGGGCGGAATCGAACCACCGACACTGCGATTTTCAGTCGCATGCTCTACCAACTGAGCTACCTGGGCGTCGTCCGCGCCGGTGTCGGCCTCGGACGCCGCGGGGTATAGTCAGTGCTTCGCGGCCTGTCCAGCCTTGCCGTGACGTCGACACGACGGAAATGCCGGAAAAATTCATCGCTCCGGATCGGGCTCGGGCGGAACCTCGTCGGAATCGAGGTCCTCGGGGATCGCGTAGCGCTCGTTAAGCCACCGTCCGAGATCGACGTCGGCACACCGCTGAGAACAGAACGGCTGGAATTCCGCTGTGGACGGTTGCCGACAGATCGGACAGGGCGGCCGGCGCTCGCTTCTCATGCCAGGGCGCCCCAGCCAGCCCGCACGGGATACCCCTCCCCGTCGAGGAGGCTCAGGGTCTCGTAGAGGGGCAGCCCAACCACGGCGCTGTAGGAGCCGACCAGTTTGACGACGAACGCCCCCGCCAGGCCCTGGATCGCGTAGCCGCCGGCTTTCCCGCGCCATTCGCCCGACGCCACGTAGCCCTGGATATCGCGGCCCGAGAGCCGCTTGAATCGGACGCGGGTCTCCACGATCCGCTCCCTGCGCCCGCGGGGCGAGAGGACGCACACCGCCGTGTAGACGCGATGCTGACGTCCGGAGAGCAGGCGCAGGCAATCCGCGGCCTCGTCGGGGATCTCGGCCTTCGGCAGGACCCGACGCCCGACCGCCACAACCGTATCGGCCGACAGAAGCCAAGTGGGCGTGGTGGTGTCCTGGAGGTGCAGCGCCGCCTCGGCCGTCGCGAGCTTCGTCCGGGCGAGGCGGCGTGCCAGTTCGCGGGGCGGCTCGGCCTTGCGGGGCGTCTCGTCGATCTCGGCCGGCAGGAGAGCCGCCGGTTCGATGCCGATCTGCTGCAGCAGCGCGAGGCGGCGCGGCGAAGCGGAGGCGAGCACAAGTCGCGCCGTCGGCCCCTGCGTCGCGCCGATCGCTTCAGGTTTGGCGTCCATGATGTTCCGTTCGCACAATCGACCGGAGCCGTGCGCGCCCTGCGCGGCGGCCCTTCGTCGGCCGGGACAGGCTCGATCCACCCGCCTGATAAGGGATGGGGTCGGGCTTGTGAACTCGGAGGGGCTTCTGCAGATCTCCCAGACCCCGGCCGGCCCGGGTCATGATCCGGGATACCCCCGCCCGCCCGCCGGCAAGAGTAGGCCGACCGGGCGCCGCGGCCGGCACTGTGATCGCGGCGCGGCAAGCCAGACTAGAGGTGCGGCCCGGCGATCTGGCAAGCTTAGAGCAAGACGTCGTCCGCGATCGTAACCGACCGTTAACTACGTGCGGCTGAGAGTGTTGTCCTCCGAAGAGGATCGACATCGATGTTGAACGCTGATCCGCTCCTGCAGCGCCCGACGCTGGTGACCACGGCCCTGCTCGCCCGTGCCCTCGACGGGCTCCGGCCGCAGGTCACGTCGCCGGTCGAGATGTGGCAGCGTCTCACCGAGCGGTACGTCGTCGATCTCGACGCCGTCGCGGCCCTCCTGCCCGCCGACGAACCGGAAACGCACTGGCTGTCGTCCCGCGACTGAGGGCGCGCAGATCAAGTCTTCGGCCGTCCGCCCAACTGGCACACGACGTGCTTGAAGGGTCCGGCAACCGGGAGGAAGCACTCAGGCAACGACAACGCGGCGGCTCGCACGCCAGAGCACCCCGCGGACCTTTCGATCGCTCGAAGCTGAGGTCCGTCATGTCGGAACTGCTCTCTGTTGCCTTGGTCTGTGCCGGTACGCTTCTGGCTCAGGATTGCTCCCGCGACACCGCCCTGGACGTCATCATCGCCCCGGCGCATACGCCGATGGAGTGCCTGATGCACGCCCAGACGATGGCAGCCCAGGCCGGGTTGCCGGGGGGCAGCGACCGGTATCTCAAGATCGCCTGCGAGCATCGCCGGACCGAAGGCGAACCCCGCACGGTCGTCCGGCGCGCGTCCTGACGCGGCCCGGCGCGTCGGCGGTGTCCGTGCCGTCGCGCCCGGCCGCGATTTGGTCTGGTGCATCAAAGCCACGTCACGATTTTTCTTGTTCGCATCCGCCGCTCGGACAGTTGCCGCCTCCGGGAACGGGACCCATCCTGCACGGCCAAGCTGATGCAATTTAAACCCCGGCATCCGCCACCTTTGCCGCCCCGATGGCCCGCGTGCCGGGCAGGGCTCCAGCGAGTGCCTGCCCGATGCTGTACGACGCGTTCGACCTGCAGACCGACATCGCTGCCCAGACCCGGGCATGGGGCCGGCTGCTGAACGACATCTGGTCGCCCTGGATCGGGTTGGGCGAGCCGGTCACCTGGATGTCCGCCGGCGCCCGGATGATGATGCGCGCCGGTCTGACCTTCGCCCGGCCGCCCTACGGCATCGAGACGGTCAACGTCGGGAACCGGAGCGTCCCGGTCTCAGAGGAGCCGGTCGAGGTCACGCCGTTCGGGACGCTGCTGCACTTCAAGAAGGACATTCACACCGAGCAGCCCAAGGTGCTGATGGTCGCGCCGATGTCGGGCCATTTCGCCACGCTGCTCCGCGCCACCGTGCGCACCATGCTGCCCGACCACGACGTCTACATCACCGACTGGCACAATGCCCGCGACGTGCCGCTGTCGGAAGGCCAGTTCGGTTTCGACGACTACGTGGGCCACCTGATCCACTTCCTGCAGACGATGGGTGAAGGCGCCCACATGGTGGCGGTCTGCCAGCCCGCCGTTCAGGCCCTCGTGGCGGCAGCCGCGATGGCGCAGGCGAAGGATCCCGCCGCCCCGCGCAGCATGACCCTGATGGCCGGCCCGGTGGATTGCCGCATCAACCCGACGGGCGTGAACGCACTCGCGACCTCAAAGCCCATCGACTGGTTCGAGAAGAACCTGATCGCGACGGTCCCGACGCGCCACAAGGGCGCCGGCCGCAAGGTGTATCCGGGCTTCATGCAGGTCTCGGCCTTCATGGCGATGAACGCCAAGCGCCATATCCAGGGTCACGCCGATCTCTTCTGGCACATGGCCAACGGCGAGCGCGAGAAAGCCGAGGCGATCGAGACCTTCTACGACGAGTATTTCGCCGTGCTCGATCTCGCGGCCGAATTCTACCTGGAAACGGTCAAGACCGTGTTCCAGGATCACGCCCTGGCTCGGAATGCGGTGAGCTATCGGGGGGAACCGATCGACCTGCGGGCAATCCGCCGCACCGCCCTGATGACCGTCGAGGGCGAGCGCGACGACATCTGCGCGGTCGGCCAGACCATGGCGGCCCATGATCTGTGCTCGGACCTCGCCCCCTACATGCGGACCCATCACCTCCAGGCGGGCGTCGGCCATTACGGGGTCTTCGCCGGGCGGCGCTGGGAGTCGCAGATCTACCCGCAGGTGCGCAACTTCATCCAGGCGCACAACTGACCGCGAGACCGGGGACGCGTCGCGCCGATTTGACCCGCCGACCCGCGCGGCCCACCATGCTACCGTCTTCTGATGGGAGCCCGGTTCGCGTGGTTCCTGGGGCCACTCCTGCGGCGTGAGGCGGAACGGTCGGCGTGATCGGCACCGAGAACAAGACCAGCGCGGACGGCCCGACAACGGTCTCCGCACGGCTCGACCGGCTGGTGGCTCGCGCCCGGGCGGCAGCCCTTTGGGAGCAAGCCTGGCCTGTCCTCTGGCGGGGGATCGGGGTCGGACTGATCTTCCTCATGCTGTCCTGGTCGGGGCTGTGGCTCGATCTCACGCCGATCTGGCGCCAGATCGGTCTGGGCATCCTGGGCCTCCTCCTCGTCGCCGCGCTCGTACCGCTGATCCATATCGCCCGGCCCGATCGGCGCGTCGCCCTGGCACGGCTCGATCGCGAGGCGGCGGCCCGCGATCCGGCCCTGCGTCACGGACCGGCCTCCGCGGCGCAGGACAGCCTCGCCGTGGGTGCCGCCGATCCGGGAAGCCGGACGCTCTGGGAGCTCCATCAACGGCGGGCCGCGCAGGCGGTCTCGGCCCTGCGGGTCGGTTTGCCGAGGCCCGGCATGGTCCGGCACGATCCGTTCGCCCTTCGCGCCGGCCTCGTGGTCGCCGCCATCGCCAGCCTGTTCGTCGCCGGGCCCGAGTGGCGTCAGCGCCTTGGCGCGGCGTTCGACTGGCAGGAGCCTGCGGCGCAAAGCCCCAATTTCCGCGTGGACGGCTGGATCGACCCGCCGCTCTACACGCGGCTTCCGCCCCTCCTGATCGCCATGGACGGAAGCGATCAGCGCCTGCGCGCGCCCGTCAACGCGCAGCTGATCGTGCGGATCGCCGGTCAGGGTAAGGCCGCGTCCGAGACGACGCTGACACCCAATGCCGGCCTAGTCCCCGTCCCGGGCCAGGAGGCGCGGCCCGACCTGCGCGAGGAGCGCTATCGCATCGTTGGCGGCGCCGAACTGACGATCGTGACCCCCGCAGGCCGGCAACGCCTCACCGTGGACGCGATCCCCGACCGGCCGCCGGAGGTGACGGCCGTCGGCGGCCCAGAAGTGAACGGCCGCGGTACCTTCAACCTGACCTACCGCGCGAAGGACGATTACGGGCTCAGTTCGGCGGAGGCCGTGATCGAGCCGCTGAAATCGGCCCGTGCTCTGGTCCCGGTTCCCCACATCAATCTGGCATTGCCCGGGGACGCCAACGGCGAGTCCGACACCAAGACCCTGGTCGACCTCACCGACAGCCCATGGTCCGGAGCGCGGGTCCGCTATCACATCGTCGTCAAGGACGAGGCCGGTCAGGAAGGCCGGACGCCGGATGCCGAGATCGTCCTGCCGGCGCGTCCGTTCCGCGAGCCGCTGGCGCGGGCGCTCGCCGAGGAACGTCGCCGCCTCGTGACGGCACCCGATACGGACCGCCGGTGGGTTCAGGGGGCCCTGGACGCCCTCCTGGTCGCGCCCGACACGTACACGCCGCAGCCTGCCATCTTCCTGGGCCTGCGGACGGCCACCGAGCGGCTGCGCCGCGCCCGGACGGACGCCGATCTCATCGCGGTGGCCGATCTCCTGTGGGAGATGGCCCTGAAGATCGAGGACGGTGACCTTTCGGATGCCGAGAAGCAGCTCCGCCAAGCCCAGGATCGCTTGAAGGAGGCGATGGAGCGCAACGCGCCCGACGACGAAATCAAGCGCCTGACCCAGGATCTGAAGCAGGCGCTCGACAAGTTCCTGTCGGAGATGGCGCAGAAGCAGGGCCGCGAGCCTCGCGAGCAGAGCGATCGCGGGCAGAACAATGCTCAGTCGAAGACCGTCACGCCCGAGGATCTCGATAAGATGATCCAAGACATGGCGGAGGCCATGAAGCGCGGCGACACCGCCGAGGCACAGCGCCTGATGGAACAGCTGCGCAACATCCTGGAGAACCTGCAGACGGCCGAACGCGGAAACCGGTCGGATCAGGCGTCCCGCGAGATGCAGAAGAAGATGCGCGATCTCGACGCCATGTCCCGCGAGCAGCAGGGCCTGCGCGACGAGACCTTCAAGGACGGCGAAGAGCCGCGCGGCGGCCAGCGCCAGCAGAATCGCGGGCAGCCGCAGCAAGGCCAGCGCGGACAGCAGGGCCAGAGACAGCCGGGTCAGCAAGGCCAAGGACAACAGGGCCAAGGACAACAGGGCCAACGACAGCAGGGCCAGGGGCAGCAGGGCCAAGGGCAGCAGGGCCAGAAGGGCGATGTCGGAGAGCGGCAGCAGGCGCTTCGGCAGCGGCTGGAGGATCTCCAGCAGCGCATGAAGGAGAACGGCATGCGCGGCGAGCAAGGCCTCGCCGATGCCGAGGAAGCCATGCGCGAGGCCGAGAACGCCCTGAAGGACGGCGATTCGAGCGGGGCGATCGACGCGCAGGGGCGCGCCCTCGACGGCCTGAAGCGCGGCGCCGACGGCATGGCGCAGCAGATGCAGGACATGGCCGAGGGCCAGGGCGAAGGCCAGCAGGACGGCGGTCAGCAGCCGGGGCAGCAGGGCCAGGCCGGGGCACGGGACGACGATCCCCTCGGACGTCCGACGCGCGGCCGCGATATGAGCGACGGACGTGTTCGGGTGCCGACAGCCGATGAATCAGCGGTCCAGCGCGCCCGGCGCATCATGGAAGAGCTGCGGCGCAAGCTCGGCGACCCGACCCGCCCCCGCGAGGAACTCGATTATTTCGAGCGCCTGCTCCGCCGCAACTGAGCGTCCGCACCCTCACGACGCGCCGAGCCGGATCACGGCTCCGGCCCCACCCGGATCCCCACCCGCATGTCGTCGAATACCCTCGTCCTGATCGCCTGCCTTGCCGTCGCCGCCATCCTGCTCCTGGGCTTGGCCAACATGATGCGGGGCGGCAGCGCCAGTCTCTCGCAGAGGCTGATGCGCCTGCGCGTGCTCCTGCAATTTGTGGCGATCGTGATCATCATGGGCGTCGTCTGGTGGCGTTCGGCCTGAATTCCGCCGGGACGGGTGTGACCGCGCCGCCGCACCGAACACCTTTCGGCCCGGTAACGGATGAATTGGCCGCCGCATATCGCGGGCCTCTGCTACGCTCGGTAGAAGCAAATCGCTGCGCCTAACCGGCCGAGCCCGCATGACTGCCCCTTCCCGCCTCTGTCTGTTCGGCATCCTGACCGGGGCGGCGATCATGCCGGCTTCGGCCGCGGACGCGCCACCGCCGCCGCCTGCCGCCTACCTGGCCCCCGTCCAGCCGCTCAGCATCGTGTCCGAGATCCGGATCGGCGGCGCGGTGCAGGACCCGGGCAGCGCAGAGGGCAAGCTCCCCGGGTTCAGCAAGGCGAACGTCAACGGCGAGATCCTCTTCGCCAAGCCGATCCTCAGCGCCGATCCGTTCTGGCAGGCTTTCGTGCCGCGGCCGACCGTCGGCGGCAGCTACAACACCGGCGGCCGGACCAGCTACGCCTATCTCGGCGCGACCTGGACCCTCGAAGTCTTTCCCGAGACCTTCAACCGCCGCGTCTTCCTCGATGGGTTCTTCGGCGGCGTAGCCCATAACGGCTGGACCGGCCCGAAGGCGGAGACGCCCTACGGCTTCAACACGCTCGGGTGCTCACCCATGTTCCGCGAGGCGGCGGCTCTCGGCTTCCGTATCACGGAACATTGGAGCATCATGGCGACGATCGAGCACATGTCGAATGCCGGGCTCTGCGCGAATAATCGCGGCCTGACGAATTACGGCGGCAAGATCGGCTACACGTTCTGAGGCATCAAACCCTTTGGTCAAGCTCAACCGCATCTACACGAGGACCGGCGACAAGGGCACGACCGCCCTGGCGGACGGACAGCGTCGCTCGAAGGCGGATCTGCGGGTCGAGACCTACGGGACCGTCGACGAGACCAATGCCTGCATCGGACTGGCGCGCCTGCACACGCAGGGGCCGCTCGACCAGATGCTCGGGGCGATCCAGAACGACCTGTTCGACCTCGGGGCCGACCTCGCGACGCCGCCGAGCCCGGAGCCCCTCCCCTACGAGCCGCTGCGGATCGTCGCGAGCCAGGTCGAGCGGCTGGAGCGCGACATCGACGGCCTGAACGAGGCGATCCCACCGCTGAAATCCTTCGTGCTCCCCGGTGGATCGCCGGCCGCGGCGGCCCTGCACCTCGCCCGCACCGTCTGCCGCCGCGCCGAGCGCCTGGCGGTCAGCCTCGCCGCCCGGGAGGACGAGACGGTGTCGCCGGAGGCGCTGCGCTACCTCAACCGCCTCTCCGACTTCCTGTTCGTGGCGAGCCGGGCCGCCAATTCCGACGGCGCCGACGACGTGCTCTGGGTGCCCGGCGCCAATCGTTGAGCCCGGGCCGAGGGGTTTTCGCCGGGCCGCCACGGCGCCGCGTTGACAAGGCGGAAATGTGGCCGTTACGGTCCGCGCGCCTTGCGTGCCCCCGCCACGCTGCGCCTTGCGCGCCGTGGAAGTGGCCTGCACGACGACAAGAATCCTCCGGGGAAGGATCGTGACCGCCATGAAGGTGCTGGTGCCCGTCAAGCGGGTTGTTGACTACAACGTCAAGATACGCGTGAAGGCCGACGGCTCCGGGGTCGAGCTCGCCAACGTGAAGATGTCGATGAATCCCTTCGACGAGATCGCCGTCGAGGAGGCGATCCGGCTCAAGGAGAAGGGTACGGTCACCGAGATCGTGGCGGTGTCGATCGGCCCGCAGCAGGCGCAGGAGACGCTGCGCACCGCGCTGGCCATGGGCGCCGACCGTGCGATCCTGGTCAAGACGGACGTGACCTGCGAGCCGCTGGCGGTGGCGAAGCTTCTGAAGGCCGTCGTCGAGAAGGAGAGCCCGCAGCTTGTCATCCTCGGCAAGCAGGCGATCGACGACGACTCGAACCAGACCGGGCAGATGCTCGGTGCGCTGCTCGGCTGGCCGCAGGGCACCTTCGCGTACAAGATCGAGCCGGGCGAGGGCAGCCTCGACGTGACCCGCGAGGTCGACGGCGGCCTGCAGACCGTCAGCCTCAGGCTGCCGGCCATCGTGACGACGGATCTGCGCCTCAACGAGCCGCGCTATGCATCGCTGCCGAACATCATGAAGGCGAAGAAGAAGCCGCTGGAGGAGCTGACGCCCGACGCGCTCGGCGTCGACGTGACGCCGCGGCTTACGGTGCTGAAGACCGCCGAGCCGCCGGGCCGCTCGGCCGGCGTCAAGGTCGGCTCCGCGGCCGAGCTGGTGCAGAAGCTCAAGGTCGAAGCCGGCGTCATCTGATCCGCAGGCGGGGCTCCCGAGCCACGGTCGAGCCCCGCGCCACAACCCTCAAGGGCACCAGCAGACCATGACGACACTCCTTTTCGTCGAGCACGGCAACGGTCAGATCAAGGACGGGACGCTGAAGGCGCTCTCGGCCGCCAAGGAGATCGGCGCCCCGATCCACGCTCTGGTCCTGGGTTCGGGATCGCAGGCCGTGGCCGCGGCGGCGGCCAAGCTCGACGGAGTCGAGAAGGTCCTGAACGCCGAGGACGGCGTCTACGACCACGATCTCGCCGAGCCGGTCGCGGCGCTGATCGCGTCGATTGCCGAGCCCTACGACACGATCATCGCCTCGGCTTCGACGACCGGCAAGAACGTGCTGCCCCGGGTGGCGGCCCTGCTCGACGTCGCGCAGGTCTCCGACATCATCAAGGTGGTTGCGCCCGACACGTTCGATCGGCCGATCTATGCCGGCAACGCGATCCAGACCGTTCAGGCGCCGGCGGGCAAGAAGGTGATCACCGTGCGGACGGCCGCCTTCAAGGCTGCGGCCGAGGGTGGCGCGGCCGCCCCCGTCGAGGCCGTGTCGGCGGGCGCGCCCGAGGCCGGCGGCTCGACCTTCAAGGGCGAGGAGATCGCCAAGTCGGATCGCCCGGAGCTGGCCTCGGCGCGGATCATCGTGTCCGGCGGGCGCTCGCTCGGCTCGTCCGAGAAGTTCCACGAGCTGATCGAGCCGCTGGCCGACTCGCTCGGAGCCGCCGTCGGCGCCTCTCGGGCCGCCGTCGATGCGGGCTACGCGCCGAACGACTGGCAGGTGGGGCAGACCGGCAAGGTCGTGGCGCCGGACCTCTACGTCGCGGTGGGCATCTCGGGGGCGATCCAGCACCTCGCCGGCATGAAGGACTCGAAGGTCATCGTCGCCATCAACAAGGATGAGGACGCACCGATCTTCCAGGTGGCCGATTACGGGCTCGTGGGCGATCTCTTTCAGGTCGTGCCGGAGCTGCAATCCGAGATCGGCAAAGCCAAGGGTCAATAACGGAACGGAATCTGGCACCCCGCGAGTATTGTCGCCGAAGGCGGATTCGCGGGTTCCTTCCGGATCGAAGATTGGTCTAGAACGCTGCGACGGCGAGACTTCGCGCGGTGCCGTCGCGCTCGTGCCCTCGGTCGAACCGGGCGGCCGTGTATCGGCATCCGCATTGGGGGCACAGGTCGGCACATGCATATGGAGATCAAGCGGGTCGGCATCATCGGCGCAGGCCAGATGGGAAGCGGCATCGCGCAGGTCTGCGCCACCGCCGGCCTCGACGTCCTGCTGAACGATCGCGATCCCGCCCGGCTCGAGAATGGTCTGACGGTCATCGAGGGCAGCCTGGGCCGCCTCGTTTCGAAAGGCACGCTGTCGGAGGAGGACAGCGCTCAGGTTCGGTCGCGGATCGTATCCGCCCGGGACTTCGCCGCCCTTGAGCCGTGCGACCTCGTGATCGAAGCTGCGACCGAGAACGAGGCCACGAAGCGCGAGATCTTCAGCAGCCTGTGCGGATCGCTGCGTCCGGAGACATTCGTAGCGACGAACACGTCGTCGATCTCCATAACCCGTCTGGCGGCGGCGACGGACCGGCCGGAGAAGTTCATCGGTATCCACTTCATGAATCCGGTGCCGGTGATGCAGCTCGTCGAGCTGATCCGGGGCATCGCCACCGAGGATACGACCTACGAATCCGCCAAGGCGTTCATCGCCAAGCTCGGCAAGACTTCGACGATGTCGGAGGATTTTCCGGCCTTCATCGTCAACCGCATCCTGCTGCCGATGATCAACGAGGCGATCTACACGCTCTACGAGGGTGTCGGATCGGTCGAATCGATCGACACGGCCATGAGGCTGGGCGCGAACCATCCGATGGGCCCGCTTCAGCTCGCGGACTTCATCGGTCTCGACACCTGCCTGTCGGTCATGCAGGTGCTCTACGAAGGCTTGGCGGATTCGAAATACCGCCCGTGCCCTCTGCTCGTGAAGTATGTCGAGGCCGGCTGGCTCGGCCGTAAGGCCAAGCGCGGGTTCTACGATTACCGCGGGCCGACGCCGATCCCGACCCGCTGAGCCGTCAGGCCGCGGGACGGTTGGAGAAGCCGTCCCGGGTTGGTGTTATTTCGGCGCGTTGCCGTTGGCCCCCGGTTGCGCGGGCTGCGGATAGGACGGGTTGCCGCCCGCCACGCCCGTGCTGTTGGTCGGCGACGCGGCGCCCGACTGCCCGTTCACCGAACCCGTCACCTCCTTGCGGGACGCGTCCTGGCTCTGGCTGGCGTAATCCTTCGGCGAATTGGCGCCGTTCCATGTGAGGAGACCCACGGTGGCGATCGCCAGCAGAACGAGGCTCCCCACCAGGACCCAGAGCATCGGTTTGCCGCGCTCGCCCTGACGGCTCTCGTTGGGATTCAATCTCTCGACCATCTGCAGAACCTTCCTCGGCGGGACGCCACACGCCGAAACGGGCGCTGTGCGACACGATCTCGTTACCGGCCGCCAACGCGGGGCCGCCGAGGCAGGTTCCTGCCGGATCGCGGTGTCACCGCCCGGTCGTCAGAAGGATCTTGCCGAGATGCGCGCTCGACTCCATGAGTTCGTGCGCCTCCCGCGCCTGCTCCAGCGGGAACGTGGCATGGGTGACGGACCGGATGCGCCCGGCATCGAGCTCGGGCCAGATATCCCGGCGCAGCCCCTCGGCGATCGCTGCCTTGTCGGCCTTCCCGCGCGGCCGGAGCGTCGAGCCGGTAAAGGTCAGGCGGTTGCGCATGATCGGCGTGATGTTCAGGCCATCGACCTTGTAGCCGCCCATCAGGGCAATCATCACGAGCCGGCCGTCCGGAGCCAGCGACTTCAGGTTCCGGGCCAGATAGCTTGCACCGATCATATCGAGGATCACGTCGACGCCACGTCCGTCGGTGAGGCGCTTCACCTCCTCGGCGAAGTCCGCCTCCTTGTAGTTGATCGCGGCATCCGCCCCCAGATCTTCGCAAAACCGGCACTTCTCGGCCGAGCCCGCCGTGGCGAAGACCCGCGCGCCGACATGCTTGGCGATCTGGATCGCCGTGGCACCGATGCCGCTCGATCCGCCATGCACGAGGAAGCTCTCGCCGGGCGCGAGCCGTCCGCGCTGGACGACGTTCGAATAGACCGTGAAGAAGGTCTCCGGCAGGCCGCCGGCATCGACGAGCGAGACCGCCTTCGGACGCGGCAGACAATGGGCCGCCTCGGCCACCGCATACTCCGCATAGCCGCCGCTGATCACCAGGGCGCAGACCTCATCGCCGAGCGACAGACCCGTGACCTCGCTCCCGATCGCGACCACACGACCGGCGACTTCGAGGCCGGGAATCTCGGTGGCGCCGGGCGGCGGCGGATAGACCCCCGCGCGCTGCGCGACATCGGGGCGGTTCACGCCGGCCGCCACCACTTCGATCAGGACCTGTCCGGGTCCCGCATGCGGCATGGGGGCGGTCTCGACGCTGATCACCTCCGGGCCCCCGGAACCCGCGAAGCGGATCTGACGCATGGTCCCGGGCAGGTCGGTGCTGGCCATCAACGATAATCCTTTGCGCGCACGTGATCTCAGCCGCGCTCACGCCGACGCGGTACGGCTCTACTTGCGGCAACGGGCGCGCTTGGCAAGCCGAAGGCGCCGCACGCATCCGTTGCCGGTCCGAACGGCAAGCTAGCGGGCGGCCGCCTTGACCGCCGCCGGCAAGACGATCGCGCCCTGCGCCAGGCTCTTCGGCCAGACCGCGACCTGCTTGCCGTCCTGCCACTGCGCCATCAGTCCGGTGACGAAGCCGGGACCGTATTTGATCGAGTGCGTGAACGGGTCGTCCTTGCCGTAGAACTGCGTCCGCCCCACGGTTCCGACCCAGTCGGTCTTCTCCAGGGCCTCGACGAGCTTGTCGGCCTCGGTCGAGCCGGCGCGCTTCACCGCATCCGCCGCGTAATAGACCTGATCGTAGGCCATGTAGCCTGCGTAGGACGGATCGCTGCCGAAGCGCTTCTTGAACGCGTCGCTGAAGGCGAGCGACTTGTCGGTGATCGCCGCGCCCGGCACCGCGATGCTCTGGAAGATCACGCCCTGCGTGGCGCCGTTGGTGTTCGCCCAGAAGGTCGAGGAGGTCGCCTGCGAGTTCATCCCCGTCATGGCGAGGGGAACCTGCTGGTTCTGCCATTGCACGGTCGGCTGCACGCCGACATGCGAGATGCCGGTGACGATCAGGTCGGGCTTGGCCGCCTCGATCTTGTTGTAGATCGGTGTGAAGTCCCCCGTGTCCGGCGAGAAGCGGATATGGTCGACGACCTTCACACCGATCTCGGGCAGGCACTTCTCGTAACCGACATCGAGGGGACGGGTCCAAGCCGCGTCCTCGCTCATGATCGCGGCCGTCTTCACCTTCATCAGATCGATCAGCATGTCCTTCGTAGAATCGCAGATCGACTGCGCCAGGGCCGCCGAGGTGAGGTAGCCGTGGAAGGTGTACTTGTTGCGCGCGTAGTCCTTGTGGATCGCGAGGCTGATCTCGTTGGAGGCGGCACCGGGCGTGATCATCGGCGTCTTGAGCCGCGCCGCCCAGGGCATCAGTGCCAGCACCACCTCGGAGATGTAGCTGGCGATGACGAGATTAACCTTGTCCTCGGAGACCGCCCGCTGGAAGGCCCGGACCGCGTCGGAGGCGGACGACTTGTCGTCGTAACTGACGATCTGGATCTGGCGCCCGTCGATCCCGCCCTTGGCGTTGATCTCGTCGGCGGCGAGCTGGACGGCCTGCGGGATCGAGGCGCCGACGACCGACTGCGCCTCGGCGATGACCCCGATCCGGATCGGGTCGGCGGCGCGTGCCTGCGTCGACCCCAGCAATCCGGCCACTGCGAGCAGGGCCAGGACACGACTCGAAACGCTGCGTTCCATCGGCATGGGCTTCCTCCTGCGGCCCGTGCGGTTTTTGGCGCCGCATCGGATCCGAGGCAGGATTGTGCTCTATTCAGGCGCGTGAATACAATGTGCAGATACGGAAAGCGGTGACAGATGATCCGTCTGCCGCGCGCACATCTGAAATCGCGATCCGACCGCGACGACGGCTGAGTTTGGATTCTACCGGGTGCCGTACATCCGGTCGCCGGCATCGCCGAGGCCGGGGACGATATAGCCGTGGTCGTTCAGATGGCTGTCGATCGCCGCGGTCCAGACCGGCACGTCGGGATGGGCGGCCTGGAACTTGGCGAGGCCCTCCGGAGCCGCCAGCAGGCAGACGAAGCGCAGATCGGAGGCACCACGCGCCTTGAGCCGGTCGAGGGCCGCGATGGCCGAATTGGCCGTCGCCAACATCGGATCGAGGACCAGAACGGTCCTGTCGGCGAGATCGGACGGCGCCTTGAAATAGTATTCGACCGCCTCCAGCGTCTCGGGATCCCGGTACAGCCCGATATGGGCGACGCGGGCCGACGGAACCAGCGACAGCATACCATCGAGGAAGCCGACCCCGGCCCGCAGGATCGGCGCCAGGACCAGCTTCTTGCCCTGGATCTGGCGTCCCTCCATCGGCTGGAGCGGCGTCTCGATCGTCACCGGTTCCAGCGGCAGGTCGCGCGTCACCTCGTAGGCGAGGAGCATGCCGATTTCGTTCAGGATCTGACGGAAACCCTTGGTCGAGCGGTTCTTGTCACGAAGATGCGTCAGCTTGTGTTGCACAAGCGGGTGATCGACCACGGTGACCCGACCCGTCGGCATTCGCCCCCCCTCCATCAGTAAGGGAGGATCAATGCCGGAGCCCGCGCCGAGGCGCAACTCGACGCTGCGGCCCGGCGACGGCCCATGTGTCGAGGGCGCTCGGAGGCACTGCGGAGCGCGCGGCGCAAAGACAAGTTCGGCGCGGGCGACCGGTCGCCGCGGCGATCGGAACACTCAGGCGAGCCGCGGAATGCCTATCCAACGAGTGCCGGGTTGAAAGCCGCGGATCATGGGGCTTAAAAATCGCGGCCGCCGGCCCTCATAACAGATCTTTTATCATGGCCATTCATTTTTAGATCAATACGCCAGCGGATTATAATCCAATGTATAATAGTAAAATCGCTACATTTACAATACATGCGACGATAGTAAAATAATATCTTGTGCCATATTGCAGGGTTTTGTTTTAGCTTGCACGCCATAGCCGTGACTTGCTCAGATTAATTAAAGCTCTAAATCGGATCACGAGCATCCTTTCTTCCGATGCGACCCTTCGATCCTCCGATCCGATCGGCCCCGTTTATGCGTCTGACCACGTCAATCACAGCAATGCTTGGAATCCTCTTCGGAGGGCTCGCACTGATATCGGCGGCTCAGGGTGGCCTGTCCCTGCATCAGCTCAGCGACATCGGTGAAGCGGCGACGACCCTTGCCGGAAACTGGATCCCCTCGCTGGAGAAAGTGGGCGCCATCGAGATGGCGGCATCCGAGGTGCGCATCAAGCAATACCGCCTCATCATGCTGTCGGACACGCCTCAGCATCGGATGACCAACGCGGCCAACCTCGCGGAGACGCACGCCCAGTTGCTGCGAGCCCGTCGCGCCTACGAGCCCCTGATCAGCACAGCTGAGGAACGGAAGCTCTACGATGCCTTCACGGCCTCATGGAGCCGATTCGAGCAAGCGGATCACGAGGCGCTTCGCCTGCTCGAATCGGGCCAGGAACGGGAGGCCCGCGCCCTCCTGGTGAACCCCGACGTCGTTGGCATGTACGATACCGCCCGTGCGGCCCTCGCGCGTCTGGTGGCCCATGACGAGGAGGCCGCGGCCCGGAACGCCGATACCGCGATGGCCAGGGTCAACACCGCGTCGGTGGCCGCATATGTAGGAATCGCCCTTGCCCTCGTGTCGGCTCTGGGCGCGGCGATCTTCGGCCTGCGTCATGTTTCGCGCCCGATCGCCGCGATGACGGGTGCGATGACCAAATTGGCCGAGGGCGACGCTCGCGCGGTCATCCCGTTCAAGCACCGGCGCGACGAGATCGGCGCCATGGCGGGGGCGGTCCAGGTGTTCAAGGACAATCTGCTCCGCACCCATCAGCTCGAGGCCGAAGCAGAGGCAGCGCGACAGCATGCGGAGGCCCAGCGCAGGCTCGGGATGCGCCAGCTCGCCGATCGCTTCGCGGAGACCGTCGGCGGAATCATCGCGGAGGTCTCGGCCTCGGCCATCGGGCTGCAGACCACGGCCCGGTCCATGACGGCCACTGCGGCGGTGACCGCCGAGCAATCCACGACGGTCGCTGCCGCGGCCGAGCAGGCGGCGAGCAACGTCAGCACCGTCGCGGCGGCCGCCGAGGAACTCGGCACCTCCGTGCAGGAGATCGGCCGGCAGGTCGATGGCTCGGCCAACTTGGCGCGGGGTGCCGTCGACGAGGCGGATCAGACCGGTGCGCTTGTCCAGAAGTTGAGCGAGGCCGTGTCGCGGATCGGCGACATCGTCGGTTTGATCTCGACCATCGCCGGCCAGACCAACCTTCTGGCGTTGAACGCCACGATCGAGGCGGCCCGGGCGGGTGTCGCCGGACGCGGCTTTGCTGTCGTCGCCACGGAGGTCAAGGCGCTGGCCGAGCAGACCGCGCGCGCCACGGAGGAGATTTCGAGTCAGATCACGCGGGTGCAGGCTTCGACGGGGGAGGCCGTATCGGCCATCGGCGCCATCACGGCGCGGATCCGCGAGATCAACGGGGTCGCGACCTCGATCGCCGCCGCCGTGGAGCAGCAGGGCGCCGCCACCCACGAGATCGTTCGCAACGTCGGCCAAGCCGCGGCCGGCACGAGCGAGGTGACCAGCAACATCGTCAGCGTCGCCGATGCAGCCGAAAAGACCGGCGCGGCGGCCGGTCAGGTTCTGGTCGAAGCGTCGCGGCTCTCGGAACGATCCGAGCACCTGAACGCCGAAGTGGCACGGTTCCTGGAAACCGTCCGCGCGGCCTGAACGCTCGCATGGGTGTCGCGCCGGCGCTTGAACCACCGGGACGGCGCGTCCGGGCCCCTGAGCCCGGACGCCCACAGATTCAGGATCAGACGGAGCGATCCCCGCCCTCGGCCCGGCGCTTGGCCATGAAGGCATCGAACTGCTCACGATCCCGGGCGCGCTTCAGCTCCTCCACGAACTCGGAGAAGGCGCGGCTCTCTTCCTCGAGGGCACGCCGCTGCGCCTCCAGACGGTCGAGCTCGGTGCGACGGTACGCGTCGAAGGCGGCATTGCCGCTGCTGTCGCGTCGATTCGCGGCCTCGAACGCCCGGGCGAAGCGCGAGGCGGGGCGTCCTCCCTCGAACTCGGAAGCCGCGCGCCGCGCCGCGTCGCGCATTTCCGCGAAGGCCGGATAACCCGCAAGCTTCCAGGCCACCAACGCGAGGCCGACCGGCCACCAGTAGATGAAACCGACGACGATTGCGCCAATCTCCAGCGACCGGCGCGGGAACGGGCCAGTCCGGCAGAGCTTGCCGGTCGCCCCGGGTGAAGAGGTTTGAGAGGTCACGGCTGTGCTCCGCTGTTCATGTGAACGCGGTTAACATGCGGGTCCCGGAGGTGCCTTTCAAGGTCGTCCGAGACCGCCCTCGCGCTCGGTCTGTCGGGAGGCTCCGTGGACGAGCGCCAGGACCCCGGCCCGCAGCAACTCGTACTTGTCCGGAAATCCCGGTCCGCGCGGCAGATGTCCGGCGGCCGACAGGGTCGCGAGGCCGTGGGCCAAGGCCCAAACCTCCAGGGCGATGAAGCGGGGTGCCACGCCCCCGAATCCGTCCGAGAACGTCGCCTGCAGCGCCTCGACCAAGAGATCGAACGGGCTCGGCCGCGACGCCACCGCATCGCTGGCCGCCGTGTCGAGGTCGGCGCCGCCGGTGGGGAAGCCGCGCGTCTCGAAGATCGCCGCATAGTAGGCCGGCTCTTCCTCGGCGAAGGCGAGGTAGGTCTCACCCATCCGCGTGAACCGCTCCAACGGCGTCCCGCGCGACGTCAGGGCCCGCGCCAGACGGGCGGCGAGTTCCGCGAAACCGCGCCCGGCCAGCTCCTCCAGAAGCGCCTCCCGGCCCCGGAAATGGCGGTACAGCGCGGCCGGGGTGACGCCGACGAGGCGCGCGGCTTCCACCAGGGTGAAGCCGCCGATTCCGCGCTCGGCGATGAACCGGCGCGCGGCCTCCAGGAGGGCCTCCTTCAGATTGCCGTGATGGTAGCTGCGCCGGTCGTCCGGCCCGTCCCGCCAGGGTCGCAAGATCTCATCATCCTTCGCGCGCCTGTTGCACCTCATAGGACCCCAGCGCCGCTGTCGAGTCCAAGGCCCCCAGAGACTGTGTCTCCAGGACCGCCCTTCGGTATGACGGCCGAACGCGACGGTTGTTTCGGGCCGCCCCGCACCACGCTTGACCACCTCCCGAGCATGCAACACTATTACATCGGAAAATCCAGAGGGATCGACGATCCCCCCGGACGGCGGCGAATGCCGGGACATCCAGTGCAGGACGACGAGCATCGCGCATGGCCTATGTGAGCCTCAAGGCGTGGCGCGCCCGCTCGGCGGAGCGTGCCGAGATCGCGACGCGCCTGAAGCAGGACCTGCGGTTGGCCCTGCGCCTCGGGGAGGACGATACCCTGGCGGTGAACGAGATCGCCTGCACCGATCCAGGCTGTCCCGACATGGAGACCATCGTGCTGGTGATGCGCGCCGGCGTGCCCACGCGGGCGTTGCGGATCCGGCGCCCCATCGACGCGGTGGATGCCGACGACATCGCGGCGCTGGCCGAGGAAGACCGGTCGTCCGGAGCGCCGTCGACCGGCGTCTCGACAATGTGATCGTGCGCGGGCGCTTTCGATCTTCGGGCCGCCCAGGATCTCGCGACGCGCCCGGGCGCGCGGCGTAGCATTCCTCAAACACCGCAATCCGGTCCATCAGCAGGCCGGGAGGAAAGCACGCCATGAAGAACCGCCGTCACGTCCTCGCGCTGGCCGGCCTCGCCCTCACCTCCCCCATCCTGCTCGGAATGCCGGCCCCGGCCATGGCGGCCGAGACGCTCCCGTTCTCGGATGCGGCCTTCGAGGCTGCGCAGAAAGCCGGAAAGCCGGTCCTGGTCGCGGTCAGCGCCCCCTGGTGCCCCATCTGCCGCACGCAGAAGCCAATCCTCGCGAAGCTCGCGGCCGAGTCGCGCTTCAAGGACCTCCAGATCTTCGACATCGACTTCGACAGCCAGAAGGATCTGCTGAGGCGCCTGAACGTCCGGATGCAGAGCACGCTGATCGCCTACAAGGGAGCGACCGAGGTCGGACGCTCGGTCGGCGAGACTCAGCCGGAATGGATCGAGGGCCTCGTGGAGAAGACCCTCTGATCGGCCGCGTCCTGCGAGGCCGGCCTGTCCGGTCCCGTTCAGGGAAGCTCCGACATAAGCCCGATGCGGGCCCGCGCGACGGGTCCGGCGGAGAACTTCACCGGTGTCGAGCGCCCTCCTGTCAGACGATCCGTGTCCCGATGCGATCGTGGCCGTACCCGTGCGAAACGAGGAGGAGCGGATCGCCGCCTGCCTGAAGGCGATCGACGCCCAGGAGGGTCTGGAACCCGGCCGCCTCGGGCTGGTGCTGTTCCTGAACAACTGCACGGACGGTACGGAGGCCCTCGTGTCGGCATTGGTGCCGACGCTGTCGATCCGGGTCCGGGTGCTGAGCGAGAACTTTTCCGGCGCCCATGCCGGCTGGGCCCGGCGCAGGGCCATGGATGCCGCCGCCGCCTGGCTGGGTGATGCGGGGAATGCGGGGATCATCCTGTCCACCGACGCCGACAGCCGGGTCCCGCCCAATTGGGTCGCCCGCAATCGCGCGGCGATCCGGGCGGGGGCCGACGCGGTGGCCGGCCGGGTCGAGCTCGATGCCGCTGAGGCGGCGCTGCTGCCGCCCTCGCTTCCTGCCCGCGGGCGCCTGGAGGATCTCTACGACGCCCTCATCACCGAGGCCGAGGCGCGGATCGACCCCGACCCGCACGATCCCTGGCCGTGTCATCGGACAGCGATCGGGGCGACCCTGGCGGTGACCCGGAGCGCCTACCTTGCGGTCGGCGGCATGCCCGAGATCCCCCTCGGGGAGGACGGTGCCTTCATCGCGCGCCTGCTCGAACACGGCTTGCGGGTCCGTCACGCCACCGATGTGTGCGTGACCATCTCGGCGCGACTCGCCGGGCGGGCTCCGGGCGGTGTCGCCGACACGATCCGCTCCCGTTGCGAGGAGCCCGACGCGCTCTGCGACGCCCGGATGGAGACCTTCCCGCGCGCCGTGCGGCGCTACGCCTGGCGCCGGCGGTTCCGTCGGATGCACGATCGCGGACTGCTCGCCCGGAACGAGGCCTGGGCGCGGGCCATCGGGATCGCCCCCGTGGAAGCGCGGCGGATCGCTGCGCTCCCCCTTGGCCAGGCCATCGCCGAGGCTGAGCGGCTCAGCCCGCATCTCGCCTATCGTCCGATCGGTCCGCGGCAGTTGCCCGGCCAGATCCGGATCGCGCGGCTCGGCATCGCCGCACTCCGCCTCGGTTTCGGCCTCCTGGGCTTCGCGCGGCGGATCGCGGGTTCAGCGGCCTCCGGCCGGCCGGTCGCGGATCCGCGGGGCAGCCGGATCTGATATCCTCAGAAACGGCCTTCCAAGACGTCCCGTGGGGCCATGCCGAACCGGCGGCGGAAGGCGCGGCTGAAGGCGGCCGCATCGGTGAAGCCGCAATTGGCCATCACGGATCCGATCCGGGTTCCGCTCGTACGCGACCGCAGCCGCCGGTAGGCGCGGTCGAGACGCGCGTCGCGGATCTTTGCCGCCACGCCCTCGTCGCCCGTGAAGGCCGCGTAGAGCCGGCTGCGCGAGACCCGCAGGGCGGCCGGAAGCGATTCGGGCCCGAAGGCGGGATCGTGCAGCCGGCGCTCGATATGGGCGAGGGCCAGAGACCGGACGGCTTCGCCGGAGAGATCGTTGTCCCCCTGGTCGCCCTGACCGTCGGCGAGCGCGCGCAGAAGATGCAACACGCCCTCCAGCGCGATGCCGGCCTCCGCCTCCGTCATGCCGCCGACCGTCTCCGAGAACGACCGAAGATAGGTCGCGAACAGGCCGCTGAGCGGCGTGGCCCGGAGCTTGCGCCCGACAAAGGCCGGCACGTTGCCCACTTGCGCCAGGAAGGCGGCACGGGGCACCTGTAGGCGGATCTCCTCATAGGCGTCGCGGCTGCCGATCGCGAACGGTTGATCCATGGCATGGACCGTGATGTCGCCGGCGCTCAGCAGGGCGCCGCTGTTACCCTGCTCGACGAAGCCGCCCCCCTGAACGAGAAACGCGATCGCGATGTCGTCGCGCCCGTCCTGGCGCACATGGTGCGCCGTGCGCTCGACCCCGATCGGACCGCTGAGGGTGTGCAGGACCACGCCGTGCGTGGAGACCGCGAGCCTGCGGCCCGCCGTGAACGGCACATCGGGCGCGAGCATCGTCGCGTCCACCCGGGCCAAAGCTGTGCTGCGCCAGTAATCGAAGGCGCGCTTCTGCTCGACCGTGTCGGTCGTCTGGATGACGATGGGAACCGTCTCGCGGACACTCAAAGCGGGTCTGCCCCGGGCGCCAACAACAGCCTGCGCGCCTTCGCGCGTTGGAACCTCAACGAAGCAAATTGCAGATCTGAGGTCGCGGCGCAACCTTAAATAGATGACGCCGATAAGCCGAATGGTCTCGCCGCGGAGCGACGCCGGGAGCGATCAACGCTCGGACGCTGCCACCCGCGCGTCCGGCCGGGCGCCCGACGCATCGGCGAAACGCACCAGGATCGCGCGGCCATCGGACGGTGGTGCCGACAGGCTCGCACGGAATCGGGCGGTCTCGGTTGCGGCGAGGACCGCCCGTGGCGGCGCAACCGAGAAGGTGCGGATCGTCCGGCCACCGGCGTCGCGAATTTCAACGCTCAGCGGCGCGACCGGAGCGTCCTTACGGGCAACGCCGACGAGGTCGCCTTCCACCACCAATTCCGCAGGATGGCCGTCCTCGGCAGGGTTGGTGAAGGCCACCACGTCGCGGATCTCGATGCCTCGGATGTTCACGGGCAGGCCGACGCGTGCGAACAAGGAGGCGGTCTGCGGCGCGGCTTTGACCACGCTCGTCCGGGCGAGGCAGGCGAGCGGCAGTGAAGCGAGGAGCACCAGACCGAAGGCCAGGGACGGCGACAGGCCTGGAATCGCGCGACGGCCTGTCCCGGCGGATTTCGAACGCCGGGCCTTTCGCGGGACGGTGGGAGCTGGGACGTCGGCCGCCGTTCGAACCGAGGCCGTCGCCTCCTCCCACGCGGCGTCGGCGAGCGGATCGGCCTCAGCACGCGCGGCGAGTTCCGCCTCATGGCCGGCGAGAACATCGGCCGGCGTGATGAACCACGTCTCGCGACAGGCGGCACAGCGGACCGAACGGCCCTCCATGCCGACCTTGCTGGCATCGATGCGATATTCGCTCGCGCAGCTCGGGCAGGCGATCAGCATACGCCGCATACTCGCATCGATCGGCCGCAGCCGGGGCGGAAATTAAAAGTGCTTGAGGAAGTGTCGCTGAACAGGGTTAAGCGGCGGTGAAACTCAGGAGGCCTTGAAAACGCCCGCCCGTCCGGCGATTCCCGGGGCATGGACAGACGAGACACGGCACGGCCTTGAACCTACAGGCGAGCATGAAAAGCCTGCTGCCCGGCGCTGAGCGGCCGGTGGTGCAGTTCGAGAATGTCGGCATGCGCTACGGGCTCGGGCCGGAAGTGCTGTCCGACGTGAGCTTCCGCATCGCGCCGCGCTCCTTCCAGTTTCTCACCGGTCCCTCCGGAGCCGGGAAGACGACGCTGCTGCGCCTCATCCTGCTGTCGGTGCGTCCGACCCGCGGCCTCGTCTCGATCTTCGGCGAGGAGGTCAGCGGGATCTCAGCCAAGGCGTTGACCGGACTCCGGCGGCGCATGGGCGTGGTGTTCCAGGATTTCCGGCTCCTCGACCACCTCACCACCTACGAGAACGTGGCCCTGCCCCTGCGCGTCCAGGGCAGGGCCGAGGCCAGTTATCGGGCCGAGGTGGTGGAGCTGCTGCGCTGGGTCGGCCTCGGCGAGCGCATGCACGCCCTTCCCCCGCTGCTCTCGGGCGGCGAGAAGCAGCGCGCCGCGATCGCTCGGGCGCTGATCGCGCGGCCCGACCTGCTGCTCGCCGACGAGCCCACCGGCAACGTCGATCCGGGCCTCGGGCGACGGCTGCTTCGACTCTTCCTCGAACTGAACAAGCTCGGGACCTCGGTCATCATCGCCACCCACGATTTCGGCATCATGGACGCCGTCGACGCCCGCCGGATGGTCCTGGGCGAAGGCCGGCTGCGGATCGAGGAATGAGCACGCAGGCGATCCCGCGGACGAAGCCCGGCGGATCGGCCGTGCCGCCCGACCCGTCGATGCCGGCCAACCTGCGTCGCAACGCGCCGCTGGTCCCCACCGACACCGCGGCCGGCCGCTCGTTGGCGGCCGTCATCGCGATCCTGACCTTCCTGGCGGGGCTCTGCGCTGGGGCCGCCGAGATGGTCGCGACGAATGCCGCCCAATGGCAGGGCGATGTGGCCCGAGAGGTCACCATCCAGGTCCGGCCGGGTCCCGGCCGCGACGTCGATGCCGACGTGTCCCGCGCCGACGGCATCGCCAAGGCCGAACCGGGGATCGCGGAGACGCGGGTCTTCAGCAAGGCCGAGGCCGAGCGCCTCCTCGAGCCGTGGCTCGGGACCGGGCTCGACCTCTCGGACCTCCCGGTCCCGCGGCTCATCGCCCTCAAGCTCGCGAGCGGCCAGGTTGCGGATCTGAAGCGCCTGCGAACTCGGCTCGTCGAGGCTCTGCCGGGTGTTGCCAGCCTGGATGACCACGCCCTCTGGCTGCAGAGGCTCTCGACCGCCGCCAACGCCTTCGTGGGGATCGGGATCGGACTCGTGCTGCTCGTTCTGATCGCCACCGGGCTCGCCGTGACCTTCGCGACCCGCGGCGCCATGGCGAGCAACCGCGAGGTCGTGGAGGTTCTCCACTTCGTCGGTGCCGACGACGACTACATCGCCCGGGCATTTCAGCGGCGCTTCTTCGGCCTGGGCCTGCGGGGTGGCGCGATCGGGGCCGGACTGGCTCTCGTCGCCTTCGTCATCGCCGGCCTCCTGGCCAGGGCCGCCCGGTCTGGACCGGCCGGCCAGGAGGTCGAGGCTCTGTTCGGCGCATTCCATATCGGCGTGCGCGGCTATGCCAGCGTGCTCCTGATCGGTGTGATCGCGTCTCTGGTCACCGGCATCGTCTCGCGCGTGACCGTCCGGCGGTTCTTGGCGTGAGGGCGTGCGACGTCGCGTTCAGGTGGAAATAGGGAGTCTCGATAGCACGTTTACCATCTGGAAACTTTATCATCGCGGTGTTGATACGGCTGACGGCGCCGGCCTCCGGGTTGCCGCAATCGGCTCCGATCTTCCGGAGGATGACCACGCGTATGCTGCGCGCATCGGATCCGCTCATGACCGACCCCGTCGGCTGGGCTTGGCACGTGTGGGATCACCCGCCCCGCGCCGTCGTGCGCCCGCGCCGCCGGCGGCGGATCGCGCTGTGGACCTGCAGCCTCGGCACGGGTTTGGGCGCGCTGGCGCTGTTTGCCGGATTCTTGATCTTCGTCGGCGCGCTGGCGCGACACGAGCGTGCGCCGTCTGATCGGGCCGACGGAATCGTGGCGCTGACCGGCGGCGCGCAGCGGATCGGCGATGCGATCGACCTGCTGGCCGGAGGCTACGGCCGGCGGCTTCTCATCACCGGCGTCAACGAACGGACCAGCCGCGACGAGATCGCCCGCCTGAACCCGACCCAGCGCGCGCTGATCGCCTGCTGTGTCGATCTCGACTACCGGGCGCGCAACACGATCGGGAACGCGATCGAAACCCGGCGCTGGATGCGGGCGCACCGCTTCAGCACTGTCGCGGTCGTCACCTCGAATTATCACATGCCGCGGACGCTGATCGAACTCGATCATGCTCTGCAGGACAGCGACCGCGTCCTGCCGCATCCCGTCGTGACGGAGGCATTCGACGCCGATCGCTGGTGGCACGACCCGCCTGCCGCGCGCCTTCTGGCCTCCGAATATATGAAATTCCTGGTCAGCTGGGTCCGTACGCGCTTCGAGGCGGACCCCGAGCGCTCGCGCGCCGCGATCCTTATCGGGCGGGGCAAGCCGGTGAAGATGGTGGCCGAGCCGCTGATGATGCGCGGCGTGGACTGACCTCGCCCCCGGGTGCGCCGTCCCGTCGGAGCCGACAGTTCGGCCCCAGGCCATCGTGGATCACCGCGCGTGACCGTCCGCCGGATCACGGGCGCTCGGCAGCGGTCTACGGACCCTTGCAGCGTGCCTTGATGGCCGCCGAGAATTCCCGGTCCGATCCCTGAACCTGGGCGAGGCGCTCGCTGCGCTCGGTGCCCGAAAGGCAGCGCCCGTACACGCTCGCCACGCGGCGCATCGTCTCCACGTGACGGCGCCAGATGCGGCAGTTCTTGGCGTCGTCACCGTCGGCCTGCTCGAGCTGGTCGAGGGCTTGACGCTGCATCGATTGCGCCACGAGGACATCGCGGGCGCAGGTCGTCTCCCCCTGCGCCGCGGCGGCGGTCGAGGCGATGGCCGCGAAGGCCAGAGCGGCGGTGTTCCGAAAGATCGGCATCATCAGGCCGCCTGCGGTGCCGTCGAGCGCGTCAGAAGGGCGTAGAGGGCACCGGCATCCCGAGCGGCGCGGATATGCGTGAGCATGCCCGGCTCGCGGAGAATGCGGGCAACCTGCGCGAGCGCCTTCAGGTGATCGGCCCCCGCCCCTTCGGGCGCGAGGAGCAGGAAGGCGATATCCACCGGCTGGCCGTCGAGGGCGTCGAAGTCCACCGGGCGGTCGAATCGGGCGAACAGCCCGAAGAGCCGATCGAGTCCGGGCAGCTTGCCGTGGGGAATCGCCACCCCATCACCGATGCCGGTCGATCCGAGCCGCTCGCGCTGGAGAAGGGTGTCGAAGACGGGCCGCTCGCCGAGCGCCGGCAGGCGCCGCGCCGCCTGCGCGGCGAGATCCTGCAGCACCTGCTTCTTGGCGCGGGCGCGCAGGGCCGGCACGACCGACTCGGGGTCGAGAAATTCCAGAACTGGCATCGAACGACCGTTGCCCCGTCACCCGTTCGCGAGGAAGCGGGCCTCGTCGCAGGGGCGTCGTCGACCGTTCCGGCCGCGCCCCTGCTGGATCAATAGGTGGGGAAACCAGCCGGTTCCGGCTCCGCTTCTCCCGACCTATCGCGTCACTCGGCGGCGCTCGGTGGGTCCACCCAGCCGATCGCTCCGTCGCTGCGCCGATATACGACGTTGACGCGTCCGGTGCCAGCGTGGACGAACACGACCACCGGGGATCCCGTCATGTCCAGGGCCGTCACGGCCTCGCCGATGGTGCGGCGCTGGAGGGTCTTGGTGCTTTCGGCGACGATCGGCGGATGGGCGTCACCCTCGACGGCGTCCTCGTCGTCCTCCTCCGGCGGGGCAGCGAACACCGCATAGGCGGCCTCGATCGCCGCGTCGTCCCCCGGTCCGGTGGCGTGCTGCTTGAGCTTGTGCTTGTAGCGGCGCAGCCGCGTCTCCAGGCGCTCGGCGGTCTGCTCGAAACTCGCCCGGGCATCGTGGGCGAAGCCGTTCGCCTCGATCGTGAGGCCGGACACGAGGTGCAGCACGCAATCCGTCCGGAAGGCGGTGCCGTCACGCCGGAGCGTGACATGGCCGTTGCAGGAATCGTGCATGTGCGAGTCGAGATATTTGGCCTGGATCGCGGACATCCGCTCCTCGACGCGGCCGCGCAGGCTCTCTCCGAGATCCACGCCGTGGCCAGTGACTCGCAACGATCCCATGCTGCCTCCCCCATTTCGATGCAGACGGCCGACTTAGAGAGCCGGCTCGGGTTAAGTCAACGGAGCCACTTGCGGTTCAGGCGGTTGCTTAACCCTGGGTTCAGCCGGCCTGTCCGTATACAGGGAGGCTCCCGAGACGTGAGACGACTGCCTGCATGACGATCGACGCCGTGCCTTCCGCCGCACCGACACGCCGCGCCCTGCTGGTCGGCACGCTGGGTGCCGCCGCGGGACTGCTTCCGGCAGTGGCCCGTTCGGCCGAGCCGGACAAAGCGCCCACGCTGCCCGGCAAGGGCGAGGCCTTCGAGGCGAACACCCTGACCGACTTGGCCCGCGCCCGTGCGGCAGCACCCTATGCGGGGCCGAAGACCGGCGACGTCCCGGCGGTCCTGAAGGCTCTGTCCCGGGAGGCGTACGAAGCGATCCACCCGGCGGAGGGCCGCGCGCTCTGGGCCGACCGAAACGTGGGCTACGTTCTGGAGCCGCTCCTGCGCGGATCGATCTTCGAGACGCCGGTGTCTCTGTTCGTCGTCGAGAACGGGCTGGTTCAGCCCGTCGCGTACGACAAGACGGCGTTCGTCGCCCCCGGGCTCGATCTGCCGGATCTCGAACCCGACGCCGCCTTCTCGGGCTTCCGCCTCCGGGCCAGGTTCGAGGGTGCGGAGGACGTATCGAGCTTCGCGCTGTTCCAGGGCGCGTCGTTTTTCCGGCTCGTCGCGGAGGGCCAGGATTTCGGCATCAACGCCCGCGCGCTGGCCCTGCGGCCGGCCGATTCCCGCGGGGAGGAGTTCCCGCTCTTCCGGGCCCTGTTCGTTGAGACGCCCGCGCCCGGTCAGCCGGTCGTCGTTCATGCCCTCGCCGATTCCGAGTCGGCGACGGCGGCGTTCAAGATCACGCTCACGCCCGGCCGTGACGTCTCCACGGCGGCGATCGAGGGAACGGTCTTCGCCCGGGCCGACCTCGACCATATCGGGCTCGGCGGCATGCAGGGGAGCTACCTGTTCGGACCCCTCGACCGGAACCGCGTCGACGATCTGCGCGCCGCGGCCTTCTCGGTGGAGGGCTTGGCGATCCACAACGGCTACGGCGAGCCGATCTGGCGGCCCGTTCACAATCCGGAGGCCCTCCAGGTCTCGGCCTTCGTGGATCGGGGTCCGAAGGGGTTCGGCCTCATGCAGCGCGCCCGCGCGTACGATGACTTCGAGGATGACCGGCGTCATTGGGAACAGCGCCCATCCCTGTGGCTGGAGCCGCTGGATGACTGGAACGAGGGTGCCGTCACCCTGCTTGAGATCCCAAGCGATTCCGAGCTGAACGAGAATGTCTTCGCCTATTGGCGACCCAAGGCGAAGCTGGCGAAGGGCCTGGAGATGCGCTTCCAGTGCCGTCAGCATTGGTCCAAGGGCTGGCCGGATCCACTGCCTCCGGAGATCGCACGGGTGCGCGACAGCCGCTGCGGCCATGGCAGCACCGGCAGCCGCCGCCTCTTCGCCGTCGACTTCGAGGGCGACACGCTGTTTCAGCCCGGCGATATCGACGTCGATCTCAGCGCGTCGGCCGGGACGATCACACGGCAGGACCGGTTTCGGTATCCCGAGCGCAAGACGTTGCGGATCCTGTTCGAACTCGATCCCGGCAGCGCCCGCGCGAGCGAGCTGCGCCTCGCCCTCCGGCGCGGCCAAGCCCGGGTCAGCGAGTCGTGGTTGTTCCGCTGGACACCGTGATCCCCGATCCGCCTCAACATCAAGGACCGGCCTGCACCGTGCAATTGGACGAGACGATGACCGTGCCGCCCGCGATCGACGCCGCGCGCGTGGCCGAGGCGAGCCCCGATGACGGTGGCGGCATGCCGCGCGAAGCGCCGCTGGCCATGCCCGTCCAAGATCTGTCGCATTGGGACATGGGCCTGGGCCATCGGCCCGCACGGCCCGGCCGTGATCCCTGGCCGGCGCGGATTCTGGTCTTCGGCGGCGCGCTGGCGCTCACCGCCTTCGGCGGCTGGCAGATGGTCGAGACCGTGTCGGTCTCGGGCAATCCGACTGCGCTCCAGCTCGTGCTGGTCGTCCTGTTCTGCCTGACGTTCTCGTGGATCGCGCTCGCCTTCACCAGCGCCGTACTCGGCTTCGGGATGCTGCTGCGGCGGCCGCGTCCGATTTCGGCTCCGACGGCCCTGACCACGCGGACCGCGGTCCTGATGCCCGTCTACAACGAGGCGACAGCCCGCACCTTCGCGGGTGTCGAGGCCATGCGCGAGGCGGTCGAGGCCACCGGACTGGGAGACCATTTCGACTGGTACGTCCTGTCGGATTCGACCCAGCCCGATGCCTGGATCGCCGAGGAGCGCGCCTTCCTCGAATTGCGCGGCCGCCTGGGTCCCGATGCCCGGCTCTACTACCGCCATCGGGCGAAGAATCACCATCGCAAGGCCGGCAATATCGGCGATTTCGTCACGCGGTGGGGTGGCCACTACGAGCACATGCTCGTGCTGGATGCCGACAGCCTGATGAGCGGATCGGCGATCGTGGCGCTGGCCTCCGCCATGGAGGCGGATCCGGATGCCGGTATCATCCAGACCCTGCCGCTGATCATCAACCGCAACACCCTGTTCGCCCGGCTTCAGCAATTCGCGGCCCGGATCTACGGCCCCGTAATCGCAGCCGGGCTTTCCGCGTGGTCGGGGCGGGATGGCAACTACTGGGGGCATAACGCGATCATCCGCACCCGCGCCTTCGCGGAATCCTGCGGCCTGCCGGATCTGCCCGGGAAGCCCCCCTTCGGCGGCCATATCCTGTCGCACGACTTCGTGGAGGCGGCCCTAATCCGCCGATCGGGCTGGGCGGTGTACATGCTCCACCGCCTGCCGGGCTCGTACGAGGAGAGCCCGCCGTCGCTGATCGACGTCGCGGTGCGCGATCGGCGCTGGGCGCAGGGCAACCTCCAGCATGCGCGAGTGATCGGCGCCGCGGGGCTGCATCCCGCGACCCGCCAGCACTTCGCCACCGGCATCGCCGGCTATCTCGCCTCGCCACTCTGGCTGATGCAGCTGGTGGTCGGCATCCTGCTTGTGCTGCAGACCGCCACGGAACGGCCGGACTATTTCGGGGGGGCGGGCTTCTCGCCGGTTTTCCCGCGATTCGATCCGGTCCGCGCGCTCCAGCTGTTCGGCCTGACCATGGCGGTTCTGCTTGCGCCCAAGGTCCTGGGCCTGATCCTGGCCCTCTTGGATGGTCCGGTGCGGCGCGCCTGCGGGGGCGCCGGGCGGCTCATCCTGTCGAGCCTGGTCGAGATCCTGCTCTCCGCGCTGGTGGCGCCGGTGGCGATGGTCATCCAGTCCGGCTCGGTGATCGGTATTCTGCTGGGACGGGACACGGGCTGGAATCCGCAGCGCCGCGACGACGGCTCGATCCCGCTGCGGGACATCGTCCGCCGTCACCGCTGGCACACGGTTTTGGGGCTCGTGGCGGGAATCGCGGCCTTCGCGATCGCGACGTCGCTGTTCCTCTGGATGAGCCCGACGATCCTGGGTCTGGTGCTCGCGATCCCGATTTCCTGGGCGAGCGGACAATTGACCCTGGGCCTGGCGCTCAAGCGCCGGATGCTACTCGCCACGCCCGAAGAGGCATCGCCGCCGGAGATCGCGCTGCGGGCAGCGGCGCTTGCGACCCGCAATGCGGCTCGCGGCTACGACGACACCGATTCCCTCGTGGCGATCCACGCCGATCCCGCCCTTGCCCACGCCCACACCCGGATGCTTCCGAAGGGACAGCGGCGGCCCCGGGGCGCGATCGACGCTGACCAGACGCTGGCAACCGCCAAGATCTGCGAGGCCGAGACGGTGGCGGAGGCGCAGCTGTGGCTCTCCCAGAAGGAGCGGATGGCCCTGCTTCACGACCGGGCCCTCGTGGACCGTCTCGTGCGCCTCGAGACCAGCCAAGCCTGATCGCGGTTCGCGCCGGGATCTCGGGCGGGGCGTTCGGCGATCACGTCTTCGCGCTGTGCGCAGCCGTCGCGGCACCGGTTCAAGGGCGCGGCCGGGTGTCGAGAGAAGGGGTTAACCATTCGGATCCTAGACTCGGCCATCGTCACTCGGATCCGGTCATGACCCTGCTGTTCGTGTTCCTGCTCCTGCCGCTCGCGCTTGCCATCGTTCTGGCCCGCGGCGAGCCGGTCCGCACCATCAGCTGCCTCGGCGCGATGGGGGTGGGCTGCGTGATCGCCTGCTTGAGCGTGGCCAGCCTCCTCCGCCACCGGGCGCGGCCGACCTGAGAGGAATCGCCGTCCGGCCCGAAGCCGGGAATCGCTTCCCTACAGGAAGCCCACCGGTCGCGGACCGCCGGTCAAACTCCGCCCGGCCCGCGCAACCAGCTGGGAAAAGGCGAGCGCCGCCGCCGTCGCCTGCGCGCGGGACGGGAAGCTACGCCGCGATTCGAGCACCGGCTCGTCGGTCTCGTTGACGAGAACCCACGACCAAAGCGACCGGCTGTTCTCACGGATCTCGAATTGCACGGGCGCCTGCCTTTCCGGGACATGCGAAGGGAAAGGCTCGCATCAGCCGGTGACATCCCGATGACGACACGGGATGATCGTCACGGCTTTCGAGCCGCCCGTCCGGTTCAGGGAAGTCTTCCACCGGGTTCGGTGCGTCGCCGGCTGGAAACCATGCCGAAGCGCGTGCGGGATCCGGCTGCAGAAGCGGCGGCATGCGAACGGGCCTGACGGACGCCTTGTTTCCGACGGCTTGGCGTTTCAGGCAGACGGCGCATCCCTGCTGCGCACCCCGCCGGAGTTTCCATGAAAGCCGTCAACGCGCTGATCGCCGATGAACTCGGTGTCGGGGAGGCGCAGGTTGCCGCCGCCGTCGCGCTCCTCGATGGCGGTGCGACCGTGCCGTTTATCGCGCGCTATCGGAAAGAGAATACGGGCGGCCTCGACGACACGCAGTTGCGCCGGCTCGAAGAACGGCTCTCGTATCTGCGCGATCTCAACGAGCGGCGCGCCACGATCGTCGCGAGCATCACCGCGCAGGGCAAGATGTCTCCGCCTCTCGCCGCAGCCCTCGAGGCCGCCGATACGAAGGCGCGCCTGGAAGACCTGTATCTGCCGTTCCGACCCAAGCGGCGCTCGAAGGCCCACGCCGCCCGGGAGGCCGGCCTCGAACCTTTGGCCGAGCTTCTCCTGCGCCGGCCCGATAACGCGCCCGAGACGGTGGCGGCGCGCTACCTGTCGGACGCCCATGGCATCACCGATGTCGACGCCGCGCTGGACGGTGCCCGTGCGATCCTGATCGAGCGCTTCGCCGAGGACGCCGACCTCGTCGGGCGCCTGCGCACGGATTACTGGCGGGGCGGCCAGCTCGTCTCCCAGGTCCGGAAGGGCAAGGCGAACGAGGGCGCGAAATTCTCGGATTACTTCGCCTGGAGCGAGCGGCTGGAGCGGATGCCCTCACACCGCATCCTGGCGATCTTCCGCGGCGAACGGGAGGAGATTCTCGAGGTCGGCTTCACCGCGGAGGGTGAGGATTCCGCGCCCGGGATTCCCGGACCGTTCGAAACCGCGATCTGCCGCCGCTTCGACATCGCCCTGCGGGGCCGCCCCGGCGATTCCTGGCTCGTCGAAACCGTCCGCGCGGCTTGGCGGACGAAGATCCGGGTGGGCATCAAGCAGGATCTGCGCAACCGCCTGTTCGAGCGGGCCGAGGATGAGGCCGTGACGGTCTTCGCGGGAAACCTGAAGGACCTGCTCCTGGCCGCTCCGGCGGGCGGCCGCACCACGATGGGGCTCGATCCCGGCTATCGGAACGGCGTGAAGGTGGCGGTGGCGGATCGCACCGGCCGCGTCGTCGCGGTGGAGACCACCTATCCGCACGAGCCCCAGCGCCGCTGGCGCGAGGCGGTGGCGGCATTGGGGCGCCTGTGCCGTCTCCACAACGTAGAGCTTCTGGCCATCGGCAACGGCACGGCCTCCCGCGAAACCGAACGCCTCGCCGCGGAGATCATCGCGTCGAACCCCGATCTTCCGCTCGCGAAAGTCATGGTCTCCGAGGCCGGCGCCTCGGTCTATTCGGCCTCGGAGATCGCCGCGCGGGAATTGCCCGATCTCGACGTGTCCCATCGCGGCGCCGCGTCGATCGCCCGGCGCCTTCAGGATCCCCTGGCCGAACTGGTCAAGATCGATCCGAAGTCCATCGGCGTCGGGCAGTACCAGCACGACGTGAGCGAGGCGAAGCTGTCGCGCTCGCTCTCCGCGGTGGTGGAGGATGCGGTCAACGCCGTCGGGGTGGACGTCAACACGGCCTCCCCGGCCCTGCTGGCGCAGGTTTCCGGCCTCGGCGGCGCGATGGCGGCGCGGATCGTCGCCCATCGCGACGCCCAGGGCCCGTTCCGGACGCGCACGGCGCTCAAGAAGGTCCCGGGGCTCGGCCCGAAGACCTTCGAGCTCGCCGCCGGCTTCCTCCGCATCCAGGGCGGCGACGACCCGCTCGACGGGTCGGGCGTCCACCCGGAAGCCTATCCGGTGGTCCGCCGCATCCTCCAGGCGACGAAGAGCGACATCCACGTCCTGCTCGGCAATGCCGCCCTCCTCGGCCGCCTGGAGCCGGAGCCGTTCGTCGACGCGCGTTTCGGCCTGCCGACGGTCCGCGACATCATCGCCGAGCTCGAGAAGCCGGGGCGCGATCCGCGGCCGGCCTTCAAGACGGCGCGCTTCCAGGAGGGTGTCGAGACGATCGGGGATCTCAAGCCCGGCATGCAGCTGGAGGGCGTCGTGACCAACGTGGCCGCGTTCGGTGCCTTCGTCGATATCGGCGTTCATCAGGACGGGCTCGTCCACATCTCGGCGATGGCGCGGCGCCGGATCGCGTCGCCGACGGAGATCGTCCGGATCGGCGAGGTCGTCCGGGTGCTGGTCCTCGGGGTCGATGTGCCGCGCAAGCGCATCGCGTTGTCGATGCGGCTCGACGATCCGATCGATCCGGCTCAGCCCGCCCGACGCGGGGGCGAATCGAAGATCGACGCGCCGCGAACCCGGCCGAACGCCACCGCGGAATCCGCGCCGACCGGACCGCTGGCGGAAGCGCTCCGTCGCGCCGCCGCATCGGCGCGGCGCAGCTGACCATCGCGAGACCTGCGGCAACCGCCGGCGCGGAACGGGAAGCGCCTCGGCTGACGTCCCGCATGCGCCCCGTTATGGTTAGCGCTTCGTAAACCTCCCTCCGGTCACAGATCGGGGATCGTGCCGCCCTGTGCGATCCCTGTGGCCGGATACCGGCGGCCGCATCGCAGCGGCGGCTCCCCTTCTCGGAGGCTGTGATGCAAGCGCGTGCTGCGGGGATCGACAATCCTAGCCCGATGATCGGCCCGGCACGCCTCATCAGAGCCGCCTTCGACGCGTCGGACATGGCCGCGCTGGCCCAGGAGATCCTCGCCCGATCGCCCGATGGCGTCATCGACGCCGGGGCGGCGATGGATCTGGCGACGATCCTGTTGCTGATGCACCGCACCGACGAGGCGCTGCAGCTCCAGACCGACATCCTTCAGGGCCAACGGCTCTTCTCGCTGCGTTCGAACCCGGATCAGGCGCGGGTCCGCGTGCTCATCCTCGTCACGGCCGGCGATCTCATGGCCAACACGCCGATCGATTTCCTGCTGAACGACGACGATTACAGCCTCACCTATCTCTTCCTCTGCCCCGGCGAAGACATGCCGCGCGACCTGCCGGAGCACGATGTGCTGATCACGGGCATCGCGTATTCGAGTGGCGCCGAGCCGCTTTTGGAAGCCGTCGCGGCAGCCGCCGAAGGGTGGTCGCGACCGATCGTCAATCACCCGCGCGCGGTTCTGAAGACGTCCCGGCACGGGATCGCGGATGCGCTCCGCGGCGCCGAGGGGATCCTGGCGCCTGCCGTCGCTCTCCTGGACCGTGCGGCGCTGAGCGCCTCGGCGTCCCGCCTTCCCGAGGGCCTGGACTATCCGGTGCTGGTGCGCCCCCTGGATACCCATGCCGGCAACGACCTCCAGAAGGTCGATCGGGCCGAGGATCTGACGCGCTACCTCGACCACGCGACCACGGAGCGGTTCTACGTCACGCAGTTCTGCGACTATCGTGGCCCCGATGGACTATTCCGAAAGCTTCGGGTCGTTCTGATCGACGGTGTCCCGTTCCTGTGTCACCTGGCCATCCGCGACCACTGGATGATTCATTACCTCAACGCCGGAATGCTCGAGGATGCCGAGAAGCGGACGGCGGAGGCCACCGCCATGGCCACGTTCGACGCCGCGTTCGCGCAGCGCCATCGCGCCGCCTTCGCCGAGATCCACCGAAGGATCGGGCTCGATTACCTGATCCTCGATTGCGCGGAGAGCTCGGATGGCCGGCTGCTGATCTTCGAGGCGGATACCGGGATGGTCGTCCACGACATGGATCCCGTGGACCTGTTTCCCTACAAGCTGCCGCAGATGCGCAGGGTGTTCTCCGCATTCCAGCAGGCCGTCCGCGGGCGCGCTCAGACGCGACCCGCCTAGGACGCGCACGGTCGGGCATTCACGCCCTTTCCGAAGCGGGCGGGCCCCGATCCAGGCCTTGCGGGAGTTCGAACGGCGGACAGGGCCGCCCTGTCACCAGGGGATGCGGCCGAAGCGGTCGATCAGCCGCTGATACTCGGCGTCGCTCTCGACTTTCGACGTCCCGCCCTGTCCGACATCCGAGGTTCCGGAGCCGGGATGCACCAGGCGGCACACCAGCGGCAGGATGAAGCCGTGGCGCACGAGGTGCGTGTTGGGGCCGCCGAACCGAAGCACGTTGGCGAGCCACGGGCGGACCTGAACGGCGTTCTCGAGAGTGCCGGGCGCCGTCGCCTCGACGAGGTGGGCGCGGCGCAGGCCGGTCTCGGCGAGGCGGCCGAGCCATTCGTTGTCGTAATGCCATTTCGAGGCGGGGTTGATCGCGCCGACCTGCGCGAAGGTGGACCGACGCATCAGCCAGCCCGACGGCGTCGGGAAGTCGTTGATCCGGACGACCTCGCCGGCCTCGTCCGTCTCGACCTGGGTCGAGGAGACGAAATCGAAGCTGTCCAGGGTCCGGAGCGCGAAACCGAGATAGGGCGGCAGCCAATGGTCGTCGTCCTCCAGGAAGCCGACGAAGTC
Organism: Methylobacterium sp. UNCCL125; assembly: GCF_900116795.1. Lineage (NCBI taxonomy): Bacteria > Pseudomonadati > Pseudomonadota > Alphaproteobacteria > Hyphomicrobiales > Methylobacteriaceae > Methylobacterium > Methylobacterium sp. UNCCL125. The sequence continues at coordinate 212,866 of NZ_FPBW01000009.1, forward strand.
CCAGCTTTCATCGACGGCCTGGATGGCCGCGTTCAGGGCGGGGATCTGCCCCTTGCGCTCGCCGCGCACGAAGGTGATCTGCGGATGCGCGGCGAGCCGCGCCGGGATCTCGGTCTCGGGGTCGGTCCCGACGAAGAAATGGATCGTCGCCGGCCTGTCGAGTTCCTGGCTGTTCGCGCTCTCGACCGCGTGTTCCAGGAAGTACTGGCCGGATTTGCCGGCCAGAGTCGAAGGTTTCATCCGGGACGGCGTGATGATCGCAATCCGCATTCCCACGCCTCATCGTTTGGAGCGCAGCTCGCGGAAGCGCGGCGCGCAGTTGCGTCGCGGCCGATCGAATTGCCGGCCGTCACTCAGAGCTTGAAGGACTGTTCGCCGATATGTCCGAGTTCCTTGCTCAGATACGGATCGCACCAGATCCGGTAGCCGGCTGCACGGACTCGGTCGCTGAAGTCGAAGTCCTCGCCGATGTTCACCCCGGCCTCCTCATCGACGCGGAACCGGAAATACGGCCGCTTGAGGCTTTCGAAGACGGTCGATTTGATCAGCAGGAAGCCGGTGGGGATTCGAGCCATCTCCAGCAGGCCCTTGGGGGCGTCGGCCGGCTGCTCCGGCAGGATTTCGCCGAGGAAATGGAAGGGCGCCGTGCGCCGGGAATAGGTCGCGCCGATGATGTCGACCTGCCGCACCAGCAGTTTGAGCAGGGCGTCCTTCGGGAAGGTCATGTCGCTGTCGATGAACAGGACGTATTCCGCATTGTGTTTCTGCGCGTATTCCAGGCCCAGGTTTCGCGCGTCGGCGACGATCGATGATTTCCCGACCACGATCGACATCGGCATCTCGCCGAGGGAATGCATCATGGATCCGAGGCTGACGGCGAAATCCGCGTGGACCATGGTCCCGCAGGGGATCGCGATCGCCACATGGGGAAATTTCGTCGGCGCGGAGGGGGCCGGGTCGCCAACATCACCGGACGCTTGAGCGATCACAGTTGAGCTCCGTACTAGGGTGTGCCCCATTTCCCTTCGCCTGCCACGCCGGATCGAGACCGGCCGGGCAGGCACCACAGAATTGGCGAGCGCCGTCGGTTATGGCCGCGGATGGTTAATGGATCTTGAACGGCGCCGTCTTCCATCAATACTTAATGGATTTCGATGGCGATTCATTAAGGATCACTTCGGTCGACTTGAGTGTCGACAATCGGATTAACCCCCACGAAACATCTGGAGCGCGATTACTGGCGTGCCCGAGAAACGGGCGCATCAAATCAGAAAGATACGACCCATGTCTTCCATCACCCTGTCGGCCGCCACGCGTCAGAACCTGCTCTCCCTGCAGGATACCGCCCAGCTGATGGCGACCACGCAGAACCGCCTCGCCACCGGCAAGACGGTCAACTCCGCCCTCGACAACCCGACCAACTTCTTCACCTCCCAGTCCCTCGACGCCCGGTCCTCGAGCCTGAACACCCTGCTCGACGGCATCTCCAACGGCGTCCAGTCGATCCAGGCCGCCAACCAGGGCATCACCTCGATCCAGAAGCTGGTCGATCAGGCCAAGTCCATCGCCAACCAGGCCCTCTCGACCCAGCTCTCCACCACCGGAACCGCCGCCAACGCCTACAGCGCCAGCACCGCCTCTCAGACGGTGCTCCTGACCATCAACGGCACCTCCGTGTCGGCCAACGTCGCCGCCTCGTCGAGCATCAGCGCCACCGTCGCGGCCCTGAACTCGGCGGTCAGCTCGGCGTCGACCTCGTCCAGCGGCTCGTTCGGCGCAGGCGCGATCTTCTCGATCGACAGCACCGGCACGAAGATCGTCCTGAACGCCCAGGCCGACGTGGAGTTTCAGAACTCCGGCAGCCAGACGGCGCTCGGCTTCACCGCGTCGAGCACCACCGCCTCGACCTACGGCACCGCCGCCACCACCGTCGTCTCCAGCGACCTCTCGGTCTCCGGCGTGTCGCAGCGCGCTTCTCTGGCGAGCCAGTACAACAACCTGCTCAACCAGATCACGCAGCTCGCCGGCGATGCCAGCTACAACGGCGTCAACCTCATTGCCGGCAAGGGCAATGACATGAACATCAAGTTCAACGACACCGGCAGCTCGACTCTGAACGTCGCCTCGGTGGATGCCACGGCCAGCGGCCTGGGCCTGTCGTCGATCACCAACTCGAACAGCACGGCCAGCCAGAACGGCCTCGGCAACTTCCTGTTGAACTCGGACGTCAACAAGACCCTGTCGACCCTCACGAGCGCCGGCAACGCGCTGAGCTCCGCGGCGAGCGCGCTCGGCTCGAACCTGTCGGTCGTGCAGAACCGCCAGGACTTCTCCAAGCAGCTGATCAACGTGCTGCAGACCGGCTCGGCCAACCTGACCAACGCCGATCTGAACCAGGAAGCGGCCAATTCCCAGGCGCTGTCGACCCGGCAGTCGATGGGCATCTCCGCCCTGTCCCTGGCCAACTCCGCGCAGCAGGGCGTCCTCCAGCTCCTGCGCTAAGCGGCACGCGGTTCGAAACGACGGCCGGCCAGGGTTCCTGGCCGGCCGTTCTCGTTTGGGCGCGATCGGATGGATTGACCGGACGGACGAGATGCGGATCCGCTCCGTCCGCTCTCGCAACGGCCAACCGCCCATCGAGCCCGGACCCGGCATGTCCGCGGCTTCGGCCGCAATCCACATCGCGATCACGCGATCCCGCACGGTCCCGGTTGCACCTGCCATCGCCATCCGCTCCAGGTGGCGAAGGTCTCCGTCGGCCCGTGCAGGGCACCCTGAACCCGGCGCTCGTACAGCATCGACGCCGACTGACCGATCGGCGTGATCCAAAGCGCGATACGCCCGCAGGCTTGCCAAGCTTGACCATATGCGCCAGCCTCTACGCAGTTCATACGGATCGATCCGAGCCGGAGCGCCGATGCTGGTGAATCACGAGCGCCGCCTTCTCATCCGAGCAGCCGAGACTGTGGGACACCGGATTGCGGTCTGCAGACAGGCGAACGCGTCCTGGCCCGGCGACCACAGCCGGCTCCTCGCGCTCGAAAGCACCGGTCATCTCCGACGGGTCGACCATTGCGGAGACTCGGAGGGTACGGTCGCCGTCTGGCAGATCACCCCAGCCGGACTGGTCCAGCTTCAGATGCTGACGTCGGGAGCTCACTGATGGCGTCCATCAAGATCCGTGCAACCGATGACGGGACCTTCGTGGTCTATCGGAATGGCGCGGTCGTGGCCTCTGGTCTGACCCGCTGGCAGGCCGAGCGCTGCGCCACAGTGCTCGGCTGGATCGCGCAGGGTCATTGAGGACGCAGCCATAGCCCTTCGCCGCCCCCGCCTCTGAACGGATTGTGCCGGCCCGGGCGCCCTCTGCAATCGGCGAAATCTATTCCAAGCGAAATCGACGCCTGATCCGGGCTTTTCGGCTGCGATGTCGTCGATGGCCGCAAACGCGCGCATCGCGTGCGGACGTTGACCGATCGGACATCTCCGTGCGGCCGTTCATCCGGGAGGCTCGGACGCCCATCGCTGGCCATGCTGCACGACGTCTTCAGACGAAACGATCGGCGCGCGACGGGCAAGATCGTCGGGAAGATCAGCGAATCGCGAAGTTCTTCGGGTAACGAATTTTTAATCCTCACGGCAGGATCATCCTGCCATGGCCCGGCACATGATCCAGGCCACGTCGATCGGGCGAGGCTCCGATGATCGTGTTGATTGCGGCGGCGATCGCCGGTGGACTCGCGACGGCGGCGATTCTCGCGCCGGTCAGCGGTCTGGCCGCGCTGATCCTCGTGCCCCTCGCGGCCAGTGCAGCGGCCATTTTCGCGGGCATCTCCATCGCGTGGCGCGGCGCTCACGAGGATACCGATCGTCACGGCGGCCGGGCACGATCCGATGGGATGGCGGTCGCGCCGGTGCGTATCCATCGCTGACGGTCGACTTGATCGTCGCGCCGCTGCGGGGTCGCGCGCCGGGCCGCAGCCTGCCCGCGAGATCGGCACCATTGCCAGGATCGGGGACCAAAGCCCATTCTGCTCGGGATGAGGCCACCCGTCCCCCTCTCCGCAGTCCGGATCTTTGAGGCCGCTGCCCGGCGACGCTCGTTCAAAGCCGCAGCCGGCGAATTGAACCTGTCCCCGAGCGCGGTCAGTCACGCCCTCCGCAAGATGGAAGAAGCCCTGGGCGTCGTTCTGTTCGAGCGCGTCGGGCAGGGCATCGTGCCGACGCCGGCCGGTGAGGCGTTGTGCGATCATGTCGGGCGCGCCTTCGCGGAGCTCAACCGCGGCTTCGACCTCGTGGCGAATCGCGGGCCGCAGCTGCTCAGGCTGCACTGCGCGCCGAGCTTCGCCGCGCAGTGGCTCGCCCCGCGCCTCGCCCGATTCCTCAGTGCCCATCCGGGCTTCGAGGTCCGCCTCGCCGCCGGCATGGATTACGCCCGCTTCATCACCGACGAATTCGACGCCGACATCGTCTACGGACCGCCCCGCGGGGAAGGTCTGGTGCGCATGCCGCTGGGCCCGGAGACGGTGACGCCGCTCTGCGATCCTGCGCGGGCCGCCCGGATCCGCGAGCCGGCCGACCTCCTGGCTCAGACCCTGATCCAAAGCGACAACAAGCAGGTGCGCTGGACGCACTGGTTCGAGCGGAATCAGCTCGCCGCGCAGCCGAACGCGGGAATCCGCTTCGATCGGAGCTTCCTGGCCCTGGCTGCCGCCGCCGACGGGCTCGGTGTCGCCCTGGAATCCACCCGCCTCGCCGAGCGCGAGGTCGCGGCCGGCCGCCTCGTCGCGCCGCTGGCCGGACGGTCTCAGGACATCAGCTACGTCGGTCACCATTTCGTCTGCCCCGCCGATGTGCGCCGGCGCGCCCCGCTGCGGGTCTTCGCGCGGTGGCTGGCCGAGGAACTCGGGATCACGCTGAGTCCCGACCTCGCCTGACGCGGCGACAGGTGACTGGGATTCACCTGCGTGTGCAAATTCCGCGTTTGTCGCGGAGGCAGCGCGTCGGCACTCTCGTCGCAACAAAACAGGCGAGAGGAGACGACGCCGCAGGCCGCTCGATCCAAGGGCTCGGTCCCTGGAATCGCAGCCGCCGGCCGGACGCCCCTTCCGTCACGACAACAGGTCCGATCCCGCGCTGTCGCGGGTCGCCGGGAGGGATCCATGCTGTTGAACGACCGGGTGTGCATCATCACTGGGGCGGCCTCCGCCCGCGGCATCGGCAAAGCCACCGCGCGGCTCTTCGCAAGCCACGGCGCCCGCGTCGCCGTTCTCGACCTCGATGCGGGCCAGGCCGAGGCTGCCGCCCGCGACATCGGCCCGGGCCATATCGGCCTCGCCTGCAACGTCACCGACCGGGCGGCCTGCTCGACGGCAGCGGAGGAGATTATCGGCCGCCTCGGGCGCATCGACGTGCTGGTCAACAATGCCGGCATCACCCAGCCCCTGAAGATCATGGAGATCGGGCCGGAGAACTACGACGCGGTCACCGACGTGAACCTGCGCGGTACGCTCTACATGAGCCAGGCCGTGATCCCGGCGATGCGCGGCCAGGGCTCCGGCGCGATCGTGTGCATGTCGTCGGTCTCGGCCCAGCGGGGCGGCGGCATCTTCGGCGGCCCGCATTACAGCGCCGCCAAGGGCGGTGTGCTGGGCCTCGCCAAGGCCATGGCCCGGGAGCTGGGTCCGGACGGCGTGCGGGTGAACTCGGTAACCCCCGGCCTGATCCAGACCGACATCACCGGCGGCAAGCTCACGCCCGAGCTCAAGGTCGAGATCGCCAAGGGCATCCCGCTGGGGCGCCTCGGCGTGGCGGACGACGTCGCCAATGCCTGCCTGTTCCTCGCCTCCGACCTGTCCACGTACATCACCGGCGCGGTGATCGACGTGAACGGCGGCATGCTGATCCACTGAGGAGGTCGCCATGGCGATCGACGTCCCGACCGAGCGGCCGCGCGCCGGCTCCAACGTGCCGCTGAGCGAGCGCGCCTACCGCATCCGCCGCCACGCCCTGCGCATGGGCGAGGTCCAGGGCCAGGGCTACATCGCCCAGGCGCTCGGCATCGCCGACGTGCTGGCGGTGAGCTACTTCTACGCGCTGACCTACCGGCCCGAGGATCCCGAATGGGAAGGCCGCGACCGCTTCCTGCTGTCGATCGGCCACTACGCCATCGCCCTCTACGCCGCCCTGATCGAGGCGGAGATCCTCCCCGAGGACGAGCTGACGAGCTACGGCGGCGACGACAGCCGCCTGCCGATGTCCGGCATGGCCGCCTACACGCCCGGCATGGAGATCACCGGCGGGTCGCTGGGCCACGGGCTCGGCATCGCGGTCGGCATGGCGCTGGGGCTGAAGCGGAAGAACTCGAACAGCTTCATCTACAACCTGTTCTCCGACGGCGAACTCGACGAGGGCTCGACCTGGGAGGCGGCGATGTCGGCCGGCTCGTTCAAGCTCGACAACCTGATCGGCCTCGTCGACGTGAACGGCATGCAGGCGGACGGCGCCTCGCACGGGGTGCTCGATTTCGAGCCGCTGGCGCCGAAGTTCGAGGCCTTCAACTGGTTCGTGCAGCGGGTCGACGGCAACGACATCGACGCGCTGGTCCGGGCCTTCGACGCCGCGCGCCACCATCCGGGCCCGCAGCCCCGGATCATCATCTGCGACACCCGCATGGCGAAGGGCGTGCCGTTCCTCGAGGCGCGCGAGCGCAACCACTTCCTGCGGGTCGAGCCGGACGAGTGGCAGCGGGCCCTGGCGATCCTGGACGAAGGGAGGGTGCGGTGAGACGCTCCAAATACGAGAAGCCCGCCCCCCGCACCGGCGGCGGCGCCAAGACCTCGGCGATGATCGCCTCGCTCGCCGCCCCCGGACAGCGCACGAAGGCCGCGCCCTTCGGCCACGCCCTGGTCGAGCTCGCCAAGACCCGGCCCGACATCGTCGGCCTCTCGGCGGACCTGTCGAAATACACGGACCTGCACATCTTCGCGCAGGCCCATCCCGAGCGGTTCTACCAGATGGGGATGGCCGAGCAGCTCCTCATGAGCGCCGCCGCGGGCTTGGCTCGTGAGGGGTTCACGCCCTTCGCCACCACCTACGCGGTCTTCGCGGCGCGGCGCGCCTACGACTTCATTTGCCTCGCGATCGCGGAGGAGAATCTCGACGTCAAGATCGCCTGCGCCCTGCCCGGCCTGACCACCGGCTACGGCCCGAGCCACCAGGCGACGGAGGATCTCGCGATCTTCCGCGGGATGCCGAACCTCACGATCATCGACCCCTGCGACGCCCACGAAACCGAGCAGGTCGTCCCCGCCATGGCGGCCCATAAGGGGCCGGTCTACCTGCGGCTCCTGCGCGGGAACGTGCCTCTGGTGCTCGACGAGTACGGCTACCGGTTCGAGTTGGGGAAGGCCAAGACGATCCGCGACGGCCGCGACGTCCTGGTGATTGCGTCGGGCCTGATGACCATGCGCGCCCTGGAGGTCGCCGAGGCCCTGCGCGACGACCGGGTCGACGTTGCGGTACTCCACGTGCCGACGATCAAGCCCCTCGACACGGCGACGGTCCTGCACGAGGCCGGGCGCGGCGGCCGGCTCGTGGTGGTGGCCGAGAACCACAGCGTGATCGGCGGCCTCGGCGAGGCGGTGGCCGGTCTCCTGATGCGCAACGGCGTGATGCCGGGCCGCGGCTTCCGCCAGATCGGCCTGCCGGACGAATTCCTCGATGCCGGCGCCTTGCCGACGCTCCACGACCGCTACGGCATCTCGGCCGCCGCGATGGCGCGGAGCATCCGCGCATGGCTCTGACCCGTATCGCCCTCGTCGGTCTCGGCGCCATGGGCCTGCCGATGGCGACCAATCTGGTCGCGGCAGGTTTCGCGGTCCGCGGCTACGACCTACGGCCCGAGAGCCGCGCAGCCTTCGCGGCGTCCGGAGGGGTTGCGGCCGAAACGCCGGCCGCTGTCGCCCAGGGCGCCGACGCGCTCCTCCTCATGGTGGTGAACGCCGCGCAGGCCGACGACGTGCTGTTCGCCCAGGGCGCCCTCGACGCAATGGAACCGGACGGCATCGTGGCCCTGATGGCCACCTGTCCGCCGAAAGCGGTGGAGCACCTCGCCGAGCGCGTGGCGGCGACCGGCCGCCGCTTCGTCGACGCGCCGGTCTCGGGCGGCGTCGTCGGCGCGCAGGCCGGCACGCTCACGATCATGGCGGCGGCGCCCGCGGAGACGCTGGCCGCGCTGAGGCCGGTGCTGGAGGCCCTGGGCGACCGGATCTTCCATGTCGGCGAGCGGCCCGGACAGGGCGCCACCGTCAAGGCCGTCAATCAGCTCCTGTGCGGCGTGCATATCGCCGCCGCCGCCGAGGCGCTGGCCCTCGCCGGGCGCGTCGGCGTCGACCGCGACGTGGTCCTCGAGATCCTCACGGGCTCCTCCGCCGCGAGCTGGATGCTGCGGGACCGCGGCCCCCGGATGCTGGAGGACGAACCGCGGGTCACGAGCGCGGTCGACATCTTCGTGAAGGACCTCGGCATCGTGCTGGAGGCCGGCCGCGGCGCCGGGGCGGCGCTGCCGCTCGCGGCGCTCGCCCATCAGCTCTTCGTCTCGACCTCCGGGCGCGGCGACGGCGCCGCCGACGACAGCCAGGTGATCCGCGCCTACCGCCTGCTCAACGGCGACGGCGCCTGACGCGCCGCGCAGGGCGCGCGACGACGGCGCCGGGTCCGCACCCGCCGCCCCGGACAGCAATGCGGGTCGCACGCTCCACCGGCGGTCAACGGCGGGGATCGGGCGGCCTGGACCACCCAGGGAGTGAAACCATGCGCGACACCCGTCTCAGTCGCCGCAGCCTGCTCGTGGGCGCGGCCGCACTACCGGCCTTCGGCATCCTCACCCGGCGCGGGCAGGCCGCCGAGTTCACCTACAAGCTCGCCAGCGGCCAGGACCCGACCCATCCGGTCAACATCCGGGCCCAGGAGGCCCTCGACCGGATCCGCGAGGCCACCAACGGCCGCCTGGAGATCAAGCTTTTCCCCGCCAACCAGCTCGGCTCGGACACCGACCTGCTGGCGCAGGTCCGTAACGGCAGCGTCGAGTTCTTCAACCTCGCGACCTCGATCCTCGCCACCTTCGTGCCCGCCGCGAGCCTGCCCAACACCGGCTTCGCTTTCAAGGATTACGACGCCGTCTGGTCGGCGATGGACGGAGGCCTCGGCACCTATGTCCGGTCCGAGATCGCCAAGACGCCGATCCTGACCGTGTCGAAGGTCTGGGATAACGGATTCCGGCAGATCACCTCCTCGACCCGCGAGATCCGGACGCCGGAGGATCTGAAGGGCTTCAAGATCCGCGTCCCGCCCGCGCCGATGCTCACCTCGCTGTTCAAGGCCTTCGACGCCGGCGCGGCGCCGATCAACTTCAACGAGCTGTACTCCTCGCTCCAGACCAAGGTGGTCGAGGGCCAGGAGAACCCGCTCGCCATCACGGCCACGACCCGGCTGTACGAGGTGCAGAAATCCTGCAGCCTGACCGGCCATGTCTGGGACGGCTACTGGATCCTCGGCAACAAGCGGGCGTGGCAGCGCCTGCCCGAGGATCTGCGCACCATCGTCTCGCGGGAACTCGACCGGTCGGCCGACGCCCAGCGGGCCGACGTCGCCAAGCTCAGCGTCTCCCTCCGGGAGAGCCTGGCCGCGAAGGGCATCACCTTCATCGACGTCGACCGCGCGCAATTCCGCGCGGCCCTGGGGCGGACGAGCTTCTACAAGGACTGGAAAACCAAGTACGGCGACGTGGCGTGGTCGCATCTTGAGGACGTGTCGGGCAAACTGACCTGACGCGCTTTCCGCCGGATCGGGTAACGGTATCGGAGAACGAAGGCGCGCCGAGACGCACCACAAGAAACACGCGAAGACGCACTCGGAGACGTTCCCGCCGGCAGCGGCATCGGGAGCGGTTCCGACGGGAGGGCGCCATGCAGATCGATATTGCGGCTGTCGAGACGACGGCAGGGGTAGAGTTGTCCGGTCCGCCCCTGCGCGCCGGAAGCTGGCTGCGCCGGCTCGATGCCGGGCTCGGCTATCTCGTGGAGATCCCCGCGGCGCTGCTCGTCCTGGCCGAGATCGCGGTGCTGCTCGGCGGCGTGGTGAGTCGCTACGTGTTCCGCGAACCCCTCGTCTGGTCGGACGAACTCGCCTCGATCCTGTTCCTGTGGCTCGCCATGCTGGGCGCCGTGGTCGCCTTCCGGCGCGCCGAGCACATGCGCATGACCGCCTTCGTGGCGATGAGCGGCCCGCGCCTGCGCGCCTTCCTGGAGACGGTGGCGCTGGTGGCCGGCCTGATCTTCGTGGCCCTGCTGCTGGAACCGGCCTTCGAGTTCGCCAGCGAGGAGACCTTCGTCCAGACGCCGGCGCTGGAGCTGAACAACGCGTGGCGCGCCGCCGCCCTGCCGATCGGCCTCGGCCTCATGCTCGTGGTCGCGGTGATCCGCCTCCTGGAATCCGCCGATTGGCGGCTGACCGCGGGGGCGCTCGTGCTGGGCGGCGGAGTCGCCGCCGGCCTCTTGGCGCTTCAACCCTGGCTGAGGGACCTCGGCAATCTCAACCTGCTGCTGTTCTTCGTCCTCGGCGTCGGCGCCCTGGTCTTCTCGGGGGTGCCGATCGCCTTCGCGTTCGGCCTCTCGACCTTCGCCTACATCACGCTCACCACCGACGCGCCCTCCATGGTGGTGGTCGGCCGCATGGACGAGGGCATGAGCCACCTGATCCTGCTCGCGGTGCCACTCTTCGTCTTCCTCGGCCTCCTGATCGAGATGACCGGCATGGCCCGCGCCATGGTGGGGTTCCTGGCCTCGCTGCTCGGCCACGTCCGCGGCGGCCTGCACTACGTGCTGGTCGGGGCGATGTACCTCGTCTCGGGCATCTCCGGCTCGAAGGCCGCCGACATGGCGGCGGTGGCGCCCGTGCTGTTCCCGGAGATGAAGGCCCGCGGCGCCAAGGAGGGTGACCTCGTGGCCCTTCTCGCCACCACGGGCGCACAGACCGAGACGATCCCGCCCTCGATCGTGCTGATCACCATAGGCTCGGTCACCGGCGTATCGATCACCGCCCTGTTCACCGGCGGCCTCCTGCCGGGCCTCGTCCTCGCCGTGACTTTGTGCGCGCTGGTCTGGTGGCGCTACCGCCGGGAGGACCTGAGCCACGTCGCCCGGCCGTCCGGGCGGATCATCGGTCGCGCCTTCCTGGTGGCGATCCCGGCCCTGGCGCTGCCCTTCGTGATCCGCTTCGCCGTGGTCGAGGGCATCGCCACCGCCACGGAGGTTTCGACCATCGGGATCGTCTACGCGGCGCTGGCGGGCCTGCTGATCTACCGCCAGTTCGACTGGCGGCGGCTCTACCCGATGCTGGTGACCACCGCGACCCTGTCGGGGGCGATCCTGCTGATCATCGGGGCGGCCACCGGCATGGCCTGGGCGCTGACGCAGTCGGGCTTCTCGCAGACGCTCGCCGAGGTGATGAAGAGTCTGCCCGGCGGAGCCCTCGGCTTCCTGTTCGTCTCGGCCGTCGCCTTCATCATCCTGGGCTCGGTGCTGGAGGGCATCCCGGCCATCGTCCTCTTCGGGCCGCTGCTGTTCCCGATCGCACGGGCGGTGGGCGTCCACGAGGTCCACTACGCCATGGTGGTGATCCTCGCGATGGGCATCGGCCTGTTCGCCCCGCCCTTCGGCGTCGGCTACTACGCGGCCTGCGCGATCAGCCGGATCCACCCCGATGCCGGGATGCGCCCGATCGTCGGCTACATCGTGGCCCTGCTGATCGGCCTCCTCGCCATCATCCTCGTCCCCTGGTTCTCGATCGGCTTCCTCTGAAGGCGCCTGCGCGAACCTGAAGGCTCTGCGCCCCGGCGGATGCCGGATCGGCGCGGGACGGCGGGTCAGAACACTGAGTGAGATCCATCCCGGGCCGCCGCGGTGCCGCCCGGGCGGCCTTCGCGCGCCGAAAATTCGCACCGCCCGAGCCAGACCCATGCCCGACACGCCCGATGCCATGCTCACGGCCCGGATGGCCGACGCAATCCGCTTCCTCGCCCTCGACGCCATCGAGCGGGCTGGGGACGGGCATCCCGGCGCGCCCCTCGGCTGCGCCGAGATCGCCGTGGCGCTGTTCACCCGCCATCTGCGCTGCAACCCCGCCGACCCGGTCTGGCCCGACCGCGACCGCTTCGTCCTCTCGAACGGCCACGGCTCCATGCTGCTCTACGCGGCCCTCCATCTCGCCGGCTATGAAGGCCTGCCGATGGAGCAGATCCGGCGGTTCCGCGAGCTCGGCGCCCACACCCACGGCCATCCGGAAATCGCCCCGGAACTCGGGATCGAGGCGACCACCGGCCCGCTCGGACAGGGCATCGCCAACGCCGTCGGAATGGCGGTGGCCGAGGCCAGGCTCGCGGCGACCTTCGGCTCCGATCTGGTGGATCACCGCACCTACGCCCTGGTGGGCGACGGCTGCCTGCAGGAAGGCATCGCCCACGAGGTGATCTCGCTGGCCGGCCATCTGCGCCTGGGAAAGCTCACCTTCCTGTGGGACGACAACCGCATCACCGACGACGGCGCCACCGACCTGTCCATCTCGGAGGACGTCCGCGCGCGCTTCCGCGCCGCCGACTGGCAGGTGATCGACGCCGATGGGCACGACGTCGAGGCGGTCTCGGCGGCGATCCGGCTCGCCCAGGGCGACCCGCGCCCGACCCTGATCGCCTGCCGCACCGTGATCGGGCGGGGCCTGCCGCGCCTCGAGGGCCAGCGCGGCGCCCATGGCGGGCGCGTGCTCGCCAGCGACTGCGCCGAGGCGCGGGCTGCCCGGGGGTGGGATCACCCGCCCTTCACCGTGCCCGACGATGTCGCCGCGGCGTGGCAGGCCGGCGTTTCCGGCCGCAACCGCGACGGCTACACCACCTGGACGAGGCGCCGGGACGCCCTGCCGGCCGAGGTGCGGGCGGAATTCGACCGAGTTTCCGACGCCCGCCTTCCTGAGGGCTGGCATGCGCCGCTCCGCGGGCTGCGCGACCGCTTCGCCGAGGCCGGGGCGGCGCGGCCCAGCATCGAGGTCTCCGCCGAGATCGTCGCCGCCCTGTCCGACGGCATGCCCGAACTGTTCTCGGGCGCCCCGGATCTGGAGGGGCCGACGAAGCACAAGGGCGCGCTCCACGCCTTCACGGCCCAGGACCGGTCGGGCCGCTACCTGCATTACGGCATCCGCGAGCACGCGATGGGCGCGATGATGAACGGCATCGCGGCCCATCGCGGGCTGGTGCCGGTGGGCGCGACCTATCTGGTCTTCTCCGACTATATGCGGCCGTCCCTGCGCATGGCGGCGCTGATGAACCTGCCGGTCATCACCGTCTACAGCCACGACTCGATCGCCATCGGCCGCAACGGACCGACCCATCAGCCGGTCGAGTACCTCGCGTCCCTGCGGGCCATCCCCAACATGCTGGTGCTGCGCCCGGCCGACGCGGTCGAGACCGCCGAATGCTGGGAGATGGCCCTGGCCAACCGGACCGGCCCGACATCGCTCGTCTGCTCGCGCCAGGCGCTGCCGGCACTCCGCGGGCCGGGCATCGAAGAGAACCGAAGCGCGCGGGGCGCCTACGTTCTGGCGGAGGCCTCGGGTCCCCGGCGGGTGACGCTGATCGGGACCGGCTCGGAGGTCGCGCTGGCGCTTACGGCCCGCGCGATGCTGCAGGCCGAGGGTGTGCCGACCGCCGTCGTCTCCATGCCCTCCTGGGAAGCCTTCGCCGCGCAGGATGCCGCGTATCGCGCGAGCGTCATTCACCGCGATACCGTGCGGGTGGCGGTCGAAGCCGCTCTTCGCTTCGGCTGGGACCGCTGGATCGGCGAGGATGGCGGCTTCGTCGGCATGACCGGCTTCGGCGCCTCGGGCGCGCCGGAAGAGCTGTTCCGCCATTTCGGCATCACCGCGGAGGCGGTGGCGGAGACTGCACGGGCGCGCCTGCGCTGAGACGCGCCTGAGGACTCAGATCATGCCGGCGCCGCCGGTGCGCACGATGCGGTCGCGCTGCTCGGCGTAGCGCCCGGCCGCGGCGCGGCGCATCGCGACGCCGAAGCGCCCGGCGATCTGCGCGAGGAGCGGCCCGCCGCTCTGGGTGCGGAAGCCGACGAGATTCGCGAGGGTGGTCATCGTACCCGATCCCGGTCATGCCCGGGCGGGGCGCCCGGCGTATTGCGATGCAATATGAGCCGGTTTGCGAGCGCGTGTCAGAGGCTGCGCGTTCGGGCTGTCATGCAGCGAAAACATGCTTTCGGGATGGGACGTTAACACACGCCGGAATCAGGACGGTGTGGCGATCTCGGCGACGTGTGCAGTGCGGTCTGCGCAGCCCGCTCAATGCGCAAGCTGCACTGTGGTGGGTCTGGACGTCTCCGCGGGCAGCGAAGCGATCCAGCGGTGCCACGGCCGCCGATCTCCCGCGACGCCGATCTGCGTCGCCGCGCGCGCGACGATGCCGTGAGAGCCGTCCGCCAGACGTCTACCGATCCGACGCCTGGGCCGGCTTTTCGAGGGGCAGATCACCGCGCGACTCGAGTTCCGCGCGGATCGCGCGCTTCGTCACCTTGCCGTAGCCGGATTTCGGAAGGGCTTCCCAGAAGAACACACGCCGGGGCAGCTTGTAGCGGGCGACCGCGGCGGACAGCCACGCGATCAATTCCCCCTCTTCCACCGACGCCCCGGGACGCGCGACGCAGACCGCAACACCAACTTCGCCCCAGGCGCGGTCGGGCACGCCCAGGATCGCGGCCTCGGAGATCGCCGGATGCGTCAGGAGCTTCTCCTCGATCTCGCGCGGATACACGTTCGAGCCGCCCGAGATGTACATGTCCGAGGCGCGGCCGGTGATGAACAGGAAGCCTTCCGCGTCGCAATGGCCGAGGTCCCCGGTCCGGAACCAGCCGTCGCGGAACGCCGCCGCGTTGGCCTCCGGGTTGTCGTAGTAGCCCGCGAAGACGGCCGGGCCGCAGACACAGATCTCGCCGGTCTCACCGGGCGGCAATTCGCGCCCCTCCGTGTCCTGGATCTGGACCTGCATGCCCGTGCGTTCGACGCCGCAGGTGCCGACCTTCACATCGGGGCCGTCCTCGGCCGCGTGCAGGCGGGGCGGCAGCACGGTGATGTTGCCGGTCACCTCGCCGAGGCCGAAATACTGCACCAGCACCGGGCCGAGCACACGCAGCGCGTGCTGCTGATCCGCCCTGTACATCGGCGCGCCCGCGTAGATCACGTGCCGCAGGCTGGAATGATCGTGCTCCGCCACGGCCGGATGTTCGGTCAGCAGCTTCACGATGGTCGGCACGGTGAAGAGGTTCGCGATGCGCCAACGCTCAACGAGCGCCCAGACTTCTTCGGGGTCCAGCCGCTCGCCGGCGGTGAGCACCGTCTTCGTGCCGGCCGCGACCTGCGCGAGCTGGTGGATGCCGGCACCGTGCGAGAGGGGGGCCACGACCAGGGACGCGTCGGCCTCGGTGGTGCCCGGCATCAGGTCGCAGAGGTGGTTGGTGACGACGAAGGCCATCTGGCCGTGTGTGAGCACCGCCGCCTTCGGCCGGCCGGTCGTGCCGGACGTGAAGAAGAACCAGCACGGATCGTCGTGCTCGACGCCGCAAACGGGCGCGGCGCGGCCCAGTTGTTCGGCGACCAGCGCGTCGTAATCCGCCCCGAAGGCCGTGCCGCCGATCTCGACGACGCAGTTCAGGTCCGGGCAGGCCGCGCGCACGGCGGCGGCATGGTCCGGAAAGCCGGCCCCGCAGATGAGCGCGGAGGCACCGCTGGCGCTCGCGAGATACGCGACCTCCGACGGCGTCTGCCGGAAGTTGGTCGGCACCCAGATGGCGCCGAGCCGGAAGCAGACGAACATCGACTCGAACAGCTGGTTGCTGTTGCGCGCCTGGACCAGGACGCGGTCGCCCTTGGTCACGCCGCGGGCGGCGAGCGCCGCCGCCATGGCGTCGACCCGGGCGTCGAGCTCGGCCCAGGTCCAACTGCGCGCGCCCCAGGCGAGCCCCACCGCATCCGGGAAGCGGCGCGCGGCCCGGCGCAGGAAGTGCGCGAGGTTCATCACCCGCCGGGAGCACGGCGCGACCCCGCCGCGCG
Source organism: Methylobacterium sp. UNCCL125 (assembly GCF_900116795.1). Taxonomy (NCBI): domain Bacteria; kingdom Pseudomonadati; phylum Pseudomonadota; class Alphaproteobacteria; order Hyphomicrobiales; family Methylobacteriaceae; genus Methylobacterium; species Methylobacterium sp. UNCCL125. The sequence continues at coordinate 229,027 of NZ_FPBW01000009.1, forward strand.
GCGCCCCCGCGGCGCTCATCAGGTGAGCTTCCCGCAGGCCTTCTCCAGCAGCGACCAGCCCTCGTCGCCGTACCGCCCCTTCCACTCGGCGTAGAAGCCGGCCTTGCGCAGCTTGTCGCGGAAGGGCTCCGGATCGGGCTTGTTGAAGACCATGCCGTTCTTCGAGAGCTCCGCCTGCAGGTTGGCGTTGAGCTGGGCGACGTCGGCCCGCTCCTTCATCCCGGCGGCGTTGATGTGGCGGGCCACCGTCTCGCGCAGATCCGGCGGCAGCCGCTCCCAGGCGCGGCGGTTCGCCAGGAACCAGTACCCGTCCCACATGTGGTTGGTGAGCGAGCAGTACTTTTGCACCTCGTAGAACTTCGTCGTGGAGATGACCGCGAGCGGGTTCTCCTGGCCCTCAACGATCTTGGTCTGCAGGGCCGAATAGGTCTCGTTGAGGTTGATCGAGGCGGGCGCGGCGTCGAAGGCCTTGAACATCGAGGTCCAGAGCGGCGAGACCGGGACGCGGATCCGGAAGCTCTTGAAATCGTCGGGCGTGGCGATCGGCCGGGTCGACGAAGTGGTCTGGCGGTAGCCGTTGTCCCAGATCTTCTCCATGGCGACGAGGCCGGACTTGGCGATCTGCTGGCGGACCCAGGCGCCGAGCTCGCCGTCCATGGCCGGCCAGACGGCGTCGTAGCTCGGGAAGGCGTAGCCGATGCCGTTGATCGACGCGTTCGGGACCAGGGTCGAGAGGATCAGCGGCGACATCGTGAAGAACTCGACGCTGCCCGAGCGCAGCTGGCTCAACGTGTCGGTGTCGGAGCCGAGCTGGCTCGTCGGGAAGATCTTGAGGTCGAACCGGCCGCCGGTCTCCGTGCGGAGCGCCTCCGCCATCTCGCGGGCGCGGATGTTCATCGGGTGCGTGTCGGGCAGGTTGTTGGCGTATTTGTAGGTGAACTCCGCCTTCTGCGCTCGCGCCACGTGCGGCGCCGCCACGGTGCCGGCGATGAGCGCCGTTGAGCCGGTGGCGAGGAATCGCCGGCGAGACAGGGGCGTGCGGGACAGGGACATGGCGGCCTTTCCGGTGCGGGCCCGCGGGCCCAGCGTTTCCTCGGGTCCGCGTTGGTGCGGACTCCATCGTTGCGGCCTCGATAGCCGCTGACCGGTGCCAGTCAACGGACTTTCGCGGCCCCACCCCCGGGATTGATTGCATCTGGGCGCCCCTGACACGCCGAGCGCCGCCAAAAGCAGTCCCGACCGCGCGAGACCGCCTGCGCGACGGAATCGCCGTCGTTCCGGCGCGCCACGGGCGCGGTCTGCGTCCGCCTTCAGTCCAGGCCGGGCAGATGGACCGTCCAGGGCTCGGCGAAGGTGTGTTCCTCGAGGTTCACGCCTGGGCCGCCGCGGTCGACCACGACGAAATCCTGTGGCTGACCATAGGGCGTGAGCACCCCGTGCCACGTGTTGCGCGCGTAGCAGATTCCCTGGCGGTGCGCGGTGACGAAGGCCTGCGGCCGACCGGGCCGGCCCTCTTCGTCCGGGCAGACAACGACCAGGAACGGCGCCGCGCTCAGCGGCAGGAACGCCTGCGCGCCGAGCGGATGCCGCTCCACCAGGCCGAGGCGCAGCGGCAGCGGATAGGGCTGCGCCTCCACCAAGCCGATCACCACGCGCGCGCCCTCCCCCACGACCTCGATCTCGGCGAGATCGTGGAAGCGGCGCGCCATCCCGGCATTCATCGGCCGCGGCGCCACGGCAGCCGCGTCGATGACCGTGCCGAACGGGGCGAAGGCCGCCGCGGTCAGAGGCTGGGCGACGATCCTGCGCGCGTCCGCGCTCAACGGCCGAGTCCGCGCGGCGCGAGCGCCGGATGGCGGTTGACGTCCTTGTAGAGGAGGTAGCGGAACGGGCCGGGCCCGCCCGCGTAGCAGGCCTGCGGGCAGAAGGCGCGCAGCCACATGAAGTCGCCCGCCGCGACCTCGACCCAGTCGCGGTTGAGCCGGTAGACCGCCTTGCCCTCCAGCACGAACAGCCCGTGCTCCATCACGTGGGTCTCCTCGAACGGAATCGAGGCGCCCGGCCGCAGGCTGACGATGTTCACGTGCATGTCGTGGCGCAGATCGTCGGAGCCGACGAATCGGGTGGTCGCCCAGGCGCCGTCGGTGCCAGCCATGCCGGTCGGCTCGACCGCCGATTCGTGCGTCACGAACGAGGGCGGCGCGTCCAGCCCCGCCGCCGGCTGGTAGGCCTTGCGGATCCAGTGGAAGCGCACGGGCCCGTCGCCGTCGTTGCGCAGGGACCACGCCGCGCCGGGGGAGAGATAGGCGTAGCTGCCCGGCCGCAGGGCGTGCCGGGCGCCGTCGAGGGTGAGGCTCGCCGTGCCCGCGACCACGAACAGCACGCCCTGCGCCTGAGCCTCCGGCTCGGGAGTCTCGCTGCCGCCGCCCGGGGCGACCTCCATGAGGTACTGGGCGAAGGTTTCGGCGAAGCCCGAGAGCGGCCGTGCCAGGATCCAGGCCCGGGTCCCGTCCCAGCCCGGCAGGAGGCTCGTGACGATGTCGCTCATCACCCCATGGGGGATGACCGCGTAGGCCTCGGTGAACACGGCGCGGCCGGTCATCAGTGCCGTCTGACCGGGCAGGCCGCCGCACGGGGGGTTGTAGGCTCCAGCGCTCATGGTCGGTCTCCGGGATTCGGCTTCAAGCTGTAATCGGCTGCCCCGGATCGGTCACGCGGTGTGCGGCTGCGCGACGGGGGCCTCGAGGATCGCCGCGGTGTCGGCCGTGTCCTCGCCGTTGAGAATCCGGTGAGCCTGGGCGCGATCGATATCGCCCTCCCAGGCTGCGATGACGACGGTCGCAACGCAATTGCCGATGAGGTTTCCGAGGGCACGGGCGATGCCGACGAACCAGTCGACCGACAGGACGAGGACCAGACCGATCACCGGGATCTCCGGGACCGCCGACAGCGTCGCGGCGAGGACCACGATCGCCGAGCCGGGCACGCCGTGGGCGCCCTTGGACGTCAGAAGGGCGATGCCGAGGATCAGCATCAGATGACCGAAGGACAGGTCGGTGTTGGTCGCCTGCGCGATGAACACCGTGGCCAGGGTCAGGTAGAGCGAGAAGGCATCGAGGTTGAAGGAGTAGCCGGTCGGGATCACGAGGCCGACGGTCGATTCCTTGATGCCGAGCCGCTCCATCTTGCGCATGACCTGCGGCAGCACGCAGTCGGAGGATGCGGTGCCGGCCACGACGGTCAGTTCCTCGCGCAGATAGGCGAGCAGCTTGAAGATGCTGAAGCCCGCGAGCCGCATGATCCCGCCGAGCACGACGATCACGAAGGCCGCGACGCCCCCGTAGAACAGCACGACCAGCATGCTGAGCTGCTTCAGGGATCCGACGCCGTACTTGCCGACCGTGAACGCGACGGCACCGAGCACGCCGAGCGGCGCGAGCCGCACGATGAAGCCGATGATCCGGAACAGGACTTCGGTGATGCGCTCCAGGCTGTCGGCCAGGGGCTTGCCGCGCTCGCCGAGGAGCGAGAGGCCGGACCCGAACAGGATCGCGAGAAGCAAAACCTGGAGGATGTCGCCCTTCGCGAAGGCGTCGACGAAGGTCGTCGGCACCAGCTTCATCAGGAAATCGACGGTGCCCGTGACCTGCCCGACCCGGTCGGTGTAGCTGGAGAGCGAATTGGCATCCAGCTTCGCCAGGTTGACGTTCATGCCCTGGCCGGGCGCGAAGACGTAGGCGAGGACCAGCCCGAGCGCGAGCGCGATGGTCGTCACCACCTCGAAGTAGATCAGGGATTTGAGGCCGACGCGCCCGACCTTCCGCAGGTCGCCGGCGCCGACGATGCCATGCACCACGACCCCGAACACCAGCGGCGCGACGACCATCTTGATGAGCTTGATGAAGACGTCGCCGAGGGGCTTCAGGCTGACCGCGAAGTCCGGCCACAGCCGCCCGACGAGGACGCCGAGGAGCAGGGCCGCGACCACCTGCCCGAAAAGCGACCCGAACACGCGCTGCATCGCAATTCCTCTGGGCAGCCTCGGACTGGCGACCGAAGCCCGATGGCGGCGCGCGGGGCGATCGTGACGCGCAGCATCGTTTCGATTTGCCGAGCTGCAAAATCGTTCCGCCCGATCTAGACGTCAAATATCTTTTTCATTCCCATTGATAGGCATGGCATATAGATGGTCGGATGGAACTCCGGCATCTCCGCTATTTCGTGGCTGTCGCCAAATATCTGAGCTTCACGGCCGCCGCAGAGAGCCTCGGCGTGGCGCAACCACCCCTCAGCCAGCAGATCCGCGACCTGGAGGATGAGATCGGCACTGCCCTGTTCGAGCGGACCACGCGGCGGGTGACGCTGACCCGGGCCGGCCACGATTTCCACGTCCAGGCGCTCGCCATTCTGGAGCGGGCCGGCGAAGCGGTGGAACGGGCCCGTGCCATCGGCGCGGGCACCGCCGGCATCATCAACATCGGCCTGACCGGCTCGATGTTGGCCGGCCCGCTCGGCCCGGCGCTCCGGGACTTCGCCCGCACCTATCCGGCGGTCGATCTCCGAATCCACGAGATGTCGCCGGATCGGCAGATCGCGATGCTGAAGTCCGGTCAGACCGACCTGAGCTTCCTGCGGTGCCCCCCGGAGGACGCCGATCTAATCCGCGTCTGCGCGTGGACCGAGACCGTACGGGTCGTCCTGCCGAGGGGCCACCGCTTGGCGACGGGCGCGCTCCGCCTCTCCGACCTTCGCGACGAGCGATTCGTCTTCCTGCGGCTCTCGGATTCCCTGTTCGCCAACTACCTGTGGGATTGCTGCGCAGAGGCCGGGTTCGTCCCCTCCATCACCTATCAGGCCGTCGAGGCGGCCTCGTTGACGAGTTTGGTGGCATCGGGGCTCGGCATCGCCATCATCCCGGAATTCGTCGCCCGTCTGGCGCATGCGGACGTGGTCTACAGGCCCCTCGAAGGGCCGCCCATCCGCGCCGACGTCTTCGCGTTGTGGATGGCCCCGAAGGCTCCGCTGATCGCCAATTTCGTCGATCTGGTTCGCAGCGGCCCGGCGCCCGCCGATTAGGCAAATCGCCCGGGAATCCGCGACGGGTCGTGCGCCCGAGGCCCAAACGCGTGTCCATCGGGACGCGGCGAGCGGAAATGTGCCCGCGCTGAGCCGCAGCCGCGGCTTGTCGACAGGTCGATGCATTTTCGTGCAGGTAAGATCTTATATTCGCCTTCTTTTTTGCCGGACATATTCCCGAAACGAGTCTGATACGCTATTGCAACACTCGGTACGGAGCGCTCGCGGCCACAATGCCTTCCCAATTCATTCGCTCAGCGACCTGGGCGCCGACGATTGCTTTGTCGTGGTTCTGGGGGCTCGGATTTTTCTACGCGATCCACGTGACCCTCACGTATGGATGGCTCGGGTTTCTTGCCTTCGCTCTGCCGAATGCCACGGGCCTCGGCCTGTTCGGATGGCTGCTCGGCGCTCCCCGGCGGCGCATCGACACGATCGTCGCGTCCGTGCAGGGTCCCTACGCCCTCCTGTTCCTGGGGGCCCAGTTCTTTGCCGTCGCCATCACGATCTTCGGCTTCGCCGCCTATGCGTGGCTTCCGCTGTTCGGCCGCGACTCCGTGGTCGGCCTGGTCGCCCTGATCCTCATCGCCTGCTCGATCGCGCATGCGGTTCCGCTGCGCGGCCTCCGGACGATCCACAGCGTCGCCCTGGTCCTCGGACTGTTGGCCTGCGCGCTGCTCTTGGTTGACCTGCCCCGGCATCCGGACGGCTGGACGGTCCCGGTCCACGCCTTCGACGAGCGCTTCTACGGTCTCGTCGTGCCCTCCCTGGTCGGCTTCCTGCTCGGCCCGTGGATGGACATCCAGCATTGGCAGCGCGCCCTCGAGATCCGGCGTTCGGGGGGATCCGTGCGGGTGGCCTATGTCACCGGCGCCGTGCTGTTCCTCGGACTGCTGACGCTCAATGCCTTGCTCGCCGCGCGGGCGGGGCTCGGCGTGCCGGTCGTCTCGTCGGACGGGCTGCCGGGGGCCTATGCGGCCGTGGCGCAGGCGATCGGGCGGGAATCCGTGGCAGGTGCGACAGCCGCCTTCGTGGTCTGGACGGCGATCGCGGCCGCCACCACGATCGACAGCTTCTACAACGCCACGCGGTGGCTCGGGACCTCGGTCACGGCGCGCAGCAATTCGCCGCTTCTCGCCTTCGTGCCGGCGGGACTCGTGTCCTCACCGGTCTGGATCCTGGGCGCGGCGCTCGCCACGGCGGCGGCGGCGATCTGGGCGAATCTCTCGCTCCTCTACCTGATGATGCCGTTCGCCACGCTCCTCGTCGGCGCGGCGGCCTGTCTCGTCTGCGAGACGCTCGGCGCGACGCGGCGGTACGACTCGGTCCTCAACGCCATGATCGGGGCGACGGCGTGCCTGATCTTCGTCACCGGCTATCTGGCGCCGAGTTGGGCGCTCCTGGCCATCGCGCCGCTCATCGGGCTGATCGGTGCCCTGCCGATGATCGCACAGATCCTCGGATGGCGCGCAACGCAGCCGGCCGACCAGTTGATTCCGGCGGCGGAGCGGGCGCCGCGGGCGGCGCCGGTGCCCGTCGCGCTCGACCGGCCCGACACCGTCGCCTCCCACGGCTTCGACGGCCACTGGTTCGTCCTGCGCCTGATTCCGACCTATGACGATACAAATTCGGTCGGAAACGTCTATTTCGCCAATTACGTGCGCTGGGTCGGCAAGGCGCGCGAATTGTTCTTCAACGTCTGCATGCCGGATTTCGACCTGAAGTCGACGGACTTCTACATCCTGACGAAGTCCTTCCATCACGACTTCCGGCGGGAGGCCATGGAGTTCGAGCCGGTCACCGTCCGGATCTCCATCGCGAGCCACAACCGGAAATTCGTGACCTTGGCGCACGAGATCCACAGCGAGGTCAACGGCCTGCTCGGCCGCGGCGAGCAGTCGCTGATGTTCGTGGATACCGTCCACTACCGGCCCCTCGATATCCCGCGCACCATCGTCGAGGGCTTCCTGCCCTACTGGCCGAAGGTGTCGCCCCACGCAGTCACGGGCGAGCCCAGCCCGGCCGGCGTGGCGCCCCTCGGCGCCTGACGGCACCTCACGCCGCCTGGACGGCGGTCGGAAGCAACTTGCGGCTGCGCGCGAGAGCCGCCGCCTGCTCGGCCGGCAGCGGCTTGCTGAAGAGATAGCCCTGGAATTCGTGGCATCCCTGGTCGAGCAGGCAGATCCGCTGCGCGTCCGTCTCGACCCCTTCCGCCGTGATCGTCATGTCGAGGCGCGTCGCCATGTCGATGATGGCCCGCACGATCGCGGCGGCGCTGCCCTCGTGCGGCAGGTCGCGGACGAAGCTCTGGTCGATCTTGATCTTGTCGAAAGCGATCCGGCGCAGATAGCTGAGACTCGAATAGCCGGTCCCGAAATCGTCCAGGGACAGGCGCACGCCCATCTCACGCAGCCTGGACAGGGTGGCGTTGATCGCCGGCGTCGCCTCCAGGAACACCGACTCGGTGACCTCCAGTTCCAGGCGGGCGGCGGCCAGTCCACTCGTCCGCAAGGCAGAGCGCACGAGGTGCGGCAGATCCGAATGCCGGAACTGGCGGGGGGAGAGGTTGACGGCGATCCGGACATCCTCCGGCCAGCCGGCGGCGATCCGGCAGGCCTCTCGGAGGATCCATTCCCCGAGGGGGATGATGACGCCGGTCTCCTCGGCGAGCGGAATGAAGTCGCCCGGCGAGATGAAGCCCCGTGCGGGATGCTTCCAACGCAGGAGCGCTTCGAAACCGCCCACGCGGCACTCCTTGGCCGACACGATCGGCTGGAAGTAGAGGACGAACTCGTTCCGATCGAGCGCGCCGCGCAGATCGGACGTCAGGGCGCGCCGCGCCTCGATCCGCTCGTCCATCTCGGCTTCGTAGAACCGGTAACCGTTCCGCCCCTCGCTCTTCATGCGGTAAAGAGCGAGATCGGCCCGCCGCATGATCTCCTGGCATCCGTCCTGTGGCGCGATGGCGATCCCGATGCTGACACTGACGGTCAGCCGAATGCCGTCGACGGTGAATGGCGAGGCGAGCGCCTCGACGATGCCGCTCGCGAGGGACTCGATGGCGTGCAGGTCCCGGGCGCTCCGCCCGGCCGCGAGCACCGCGAACTCGTCACCCGCGAGGCGGGCGAGTTGCACGTCGGCGCTCTCGAAGCCCCGCAGCCGCTCGGCCACGGCTGTGAGGAGCTTGTCGCCGACGGCGTGGCCGAACGTGTCGTTGACGCTCTTGAACTCGTCGAGGTCGAGGGCGAGCACGGCGAACCGGTCGCCCTGCGCGAGTCGTGCCCGGGCCGTCTCCTGAAGCTGGTGGAACAGAACCCGGTTGGGGAGATCGGTCAGGGAATCGTGCAGGGCGAGATAGGACAGGCGCTCCTCGGAGCGCCGCTTCTCGGTCACATCGGAGCCGACGCCGCGATAGCCTGAGAACACGCCGGCCCGGTTGAACGTCGGCTTTCCGGAGAGGCACCAGGTCCGCCGCTCACCGGCGATGTCGAGTTGCAGGTGGAGATTCCGGAAGACGCGTCGCTCCGCGATGCAGCTCCAGAGAGCCGTGCTCGAATGGCTCTTGGGCGGCGCGAGCGGCGGGAGCAGCAGGCGTTCCAGCGGCAGGCCCATGAGCTGTCGCTCGGAGGAACCGGCGACCTCGATCAGGCGCGGCGAGACGTGCTGCAGCCGCAGGTCGGCATCCGTCTCCCAGAGCCAATCGCTGGCACTTTCCTCGAACTCGTTGAGCAGGAGATGGGTGAATTCCTGCTGCCGCTCCAGCTCGATCTGCGCGATGACGCGCATCGTGAGCAGGCGGCTGAGATGCAGGATCGTGAAGCAGATGAAGCTCGCATAGAAGAACAGCAGAACGCCGACATAGATGTAGAAGGCCTCGCCCGTCGCCGCGAGGGCGATGAACGAACCGACGATGATCAGGCCGGCATATCCGATGGCGACTCGGGGCAGCACCGCCGCGCTCATCCCCGTCGCGATCAGGCCCGCCATGCTGGAGGCAATCAGGAGCCGCCCATTCGGATCGGCCCCGGCGAACAGCATCACCGGGATGGAGGCCAGGAGAAGGCCATAGATCTGCGCGGCGAGGACGAGCCGTTTGACGAAAGAGGATGGCACCTCGAGCGGCTTGGGCTGCGAGCGCCAGCGCCAGCACTGCCGGAGCGAGACGACCGCCAGCGGCAGGACGAGGGCCTCCAGGCCCGCGAGATAGACGCGGTTCCCGGGCTGCCAGAACAGGTAGACGATGACCTGTACGACGCTCAGGCTCACGAGAATCGTGAAGGGCACCAGACGAAGGGCCACGTCGAGCTGCTCGATCCGCGCGCGTGCCCTGAGGTTCGCGTCGAGTGGATCAGCCTTGCGATCGGTATCGATCAGGAAAGAAATCAGCATCTCCCGCGACACAAATGCTCGTTGCAAAACCGTTACGATCAAGAACTCCGGATATCAGCGCTTAGATGCATACGAATTGGTTCGCCCGCACAAGTTCAACTTGCTCGATGGTGAACAATTCGTAAATTCTGGCCTGGAGTTCGGCATCCGCCCCTCCGGTGATCACGGCGCCCAGGCGGCGGTGTCCGGGCCAGGCGACCGTCGTTGCGCCACTTGCCGGGGGCGGGACGGAGGGCCGTCCCTCGCATCGACCGGGCGACGGCGCTAAGAGGCCCCGATGCCTCGATCGCGGCCCATCCGGCGCCGTCCGCAGCTCCGAGCAGGATGAAGCAGACCATGCCCCAATCGCTGGGTCTCAACCGCATATTGGGCGGTGCCATCGGGATCATCGCGCTGGTCTCGGTCCTCAGCAGCGGTGCGGTCCTGGTTACGGGCGATCAATTGCGGGACGCGACCGACGCGCGAAGCCGGTCAAACCAGCTGGTTCGCGCCCTCGACAGCTTCCGCGCGGCCATGCTCAACCAGGAAACCGGGTTGCGCGGCTACCTGATCACGGGGCGCGACGGCAGCCTGGAACCGTACCGAGCCGGCCGTCAGACGCTGGACGAGGCGATCGACTGGCTCAGGGGCCTCGTCGGTCAGGATGCGGAGCGGACACGCCTGCTCGCCGCCGCAGTGGCGGCGGCTCGCAGCTGGCAGACCGAGGTCGGCGAGGCGGCCATCCGCATGGCGGCCGATCCGGCGAAACGGGCCGAGGCGGTCCGCATCGAAGCCGACGGTCAGGGCAAGCAGCTCTTCGACACCTTCCGCGAAAAGCTGTCGGCCATCGAAGGCCTCGAAGAGGTGGTACGGACGGCTCTGGCCGAGCGCGTGGCCCGGGGCGAGCGCAACGAGAGCATCGCCCTGTGGGGCGGAACGCTCATCACCCTCCTGATCTGCCTGGGGATCGGAATCGCCATCAACCGCCTCATCGTCCAGCCGCTGGTGCGCGTGATGGCCTTCGTCGGCCGCGTCGGCGAGGGCGACCTGTCCAGCCAGTTGGCTGTTCGCGCCGGTGGTGAAGTGGGCCGACTTTCAGCGACGCTGAACACGATGGTTGCGGGTCTGTCGGATCTGGCGCGGACCAACCGGGCGGCGACGGCGGACCTGAACGCGGCGGCGGCGGAGATCCGCGCCTCGGCGCAGGAGCAGGCGGCCTCGGTGGAGCAGCAATTCGCGGCGGTGCAGGAGACGGCGGCGACGGTCGACGAGATCACCCATTCGGGCGCGCAGATCAGCAAGCGGGCCACCGAGGTGATCGCCACCGCCCAGGCGACCGCGCAGACCTCCCGCCAGGGCCTGCGCGCCGTCTCCGACACCGCCAAGGCCATGGAGGCGATCCGCGAGCAGGCGGAGGCGGTGGCCGGCAACATCGTCAGCCTGTCGGAGAAGACCCAGACGATCGGCGACATCATCGAGACGGTCAACGACATCTCGGAGCGCACGCACCTGCTGGCGCTCAACGCCGCCATCGAGGCGGCGGCGGCCGGCGAGAGCGGGCGCAGCTTCGCGGTGGTCGCCTCCGAGATGA